>JAUYSF010000360.1 GCA_030696435.1 Desulfoprunum sp.
CATATACTCAATATCTTTAAGAAAATTATCATTTATGTCGGTGTAATTTTTGTAGGCGAGTGACTCCGGCTCGACATAAATTCCCTTACAGACCCTGAGATTGACGGGATGCTCCGGCGTGTTCATCACCTTCATTTTCCCGAGATCATCGAGAGTTCTCTTCAAATACGCCTGAATCACCAAACCGACGTTCATCGGAAACTCGGCCTTGAGTTTTCTAAAAAGCTCGATTTCCATGTCGGTGCACGGTGAATCTTCCATATCAATACGGACAAAATTACCAAACGATGCCGCCTTAGCAACCACCTCGCGGATATGTCCATAGGCAATGTTTTTGTCCAGGAGCAGGCCAAAAAAGGTCGGTTTGAGCGAATAGTTGCCATTTACTGCCGCTTTCTCTGCCTCCTCTATGACCTCTAGATACTCCTTTTTATTGGCCTCCGCCTCCTCCAGGGTTGTGATAAACTCGCCGAGAACATCAAGGGTGGTTAAGATTCCCTGGGCATTCAATTTCTTGGCGTTAACAATGGCCTCAGCCAAATTCTCACCGGCTATGTATTCCTTAGAAAACATCCAGACGAGTTTTTTCGGCATAGAGGGCAGAAGACCGGCAATGAGCTTGTTTATCATGGTGGTACCTTTCAACTACTGTTGTGAAGAAGACGTGTTTCGATACTTCAAGGCGGCTCTCAGAATAGCTTATCGCTGCCCGTAAAAAATCCCCTTTGCTCTTATCCAATTATTGTATACAATGATTGGATACAATATTAGTACGGCATTTGGGGGTGGAATGTCAAGATTTTTTGTGTATATTGACAAATGAGTATTTTTAGCTTTCCCTCTTTTATATTTTCTCGTTCGAATATAAAAACCCTGGCAACAGATGAATTCTATGGCTCAATCCAAGAAAATCAATTCAGAAGATGCTGTTTATCGTAAGCTGAAAACTGCGATCCGTAAAAGATACATCAAACAGGGCAGTCAATTGGTGGAGGTTGCTTTAGCTCAACAACTTGGAGTCAGTAGAACCCCGGTAAGAAGCGCCATAAAGCGTTTGGAGGCTGAAGGCCTGGTTAATAGTATTCCTAATCGCGGCGCCTTCGTCATTACCCCGACGCAAAAAGAGATAGAGGAGACCTTCTTAGTTCGTGCCCAGCTCGAAATCATGGCAATCCGGCTCACCTGCTCGCGCATTACCCCAAAGCAGATTAAAGAACTGCGCAATCTCATCAGCCTTGAAGCAAAGGTATTCGATGAAAGCGATCTTGATGAATACTACACAGCTAATGACAACCTGCACCTGAAGATTGCTGAACTCAGTGAAAATCGGGTCCTCTATTCTTATATCAAAGAACTGCTTGACCGGACAAGGATCTTTCTCATCCTCTATGACCCATTTTACAAACTTGAATACAGACCGACCTCTGAACACGAGGCAATCATTGACGCGCTTGAGGCAGGAGATGCCGATTGCGCCGCCATTGCCGTTGAAACCCACATAAACAGCTCTATCAGCGGACTCGAGTCGGCAGGACATCTCCCTGAGGATTATCTCTCTCTTTGATACACTTTATTCTCGGCAACAGGTAGGCAACTCGTGTTTCAGAGGCTAAACCAGCTCAGCCATTACCCCATTGGCAAAACTTCTTCCTCTTACCGTAAGTCTCAGATGAGAATCAATTACTTCGACCAGCCTCAAGTCGATGAGTTTTCCAAGAACATTCCAATAATATTCTGCTATATCAATTCCATAACGAGCTTTCAACCTTGCGATCGATACTCCTTGTGTCATCCGCAAGCCCATGATCACCGATTCTCGGAATGAAGCATCGGCGGGTAAACACTCGCTTTCAACCACCACTGCAATCCCTTCCTTAATCCGTCGTATATATTCCCAAGGATCGGCTATTCGTTTTTCCCTAAGGCCTTCGACACAGCTAACGGCCGAGGCCCCGCACGCCAGATACTCACCGTTGTGCCAATAGTTGATATTGTGGACACATTCATATCCAGGCCTTGCAAAGTTTGAAATCTCGTAATGTCGCATAACTGCCTCACTACAAAGTCTCTCCGTCACTTCGTCCATGAGAAGTATTGCCTCCTCCTCGGGCAAAGTTATCTTTGCAGTTGCAAGAGCTTGGTGAAAAGGAGTTCCTTCTTCTATGGTCAGTTGGTAGAGGGAAAGATGTTGGGGACAAAGGGCAATAGCCTGCTCCAGTGAGGCCCGCCAGGAGGCAACCGTTTGCCCCGGAAGACCATACATCAAATCGATGTTAATATTAGTGAACCCAGCATTTTTTGCCGCTTGAACTGCCTCGATCGCCGCAGCGCCGTCATGTATCCGCCCCAAGACCTGCAGTTCTTGATTATTAAAACTCTGCACGCCAAAAGAGATGCGATTCACTCCGGCAGCCAAAAGAGCGCGCAGATATGAATCATTGACTGTTCCCGGATTGGCCTCAACGGATATCTCCGTTTCCTGGGCAGGCGGGAAGAGCTCCCGGCAATACTCAAGCAACTCTACCAGTAAGAGGCAAGGCAGAACACTCGGCGTGCCGCCACCGATAAAAAGACTCTGTAAATGCCGATCTCCCCTTGTGGCTGCAAGGTCGGAAAGTTCTTGT
>JAUYSF010000398.1 GCA_030696435.1 Desulfoprunum sp.
ACATTAGATGAGCTATAAATTAAAGTTTCTCCCCACAGCCCTTAAGGAATGGAAAAAGCTCGACAATACTATTCAGACTGAACTCAAGAAAAAGCTAAGAGAACGTCTTGAGTCTCCACATGTGCCCAGTTGTCGGCTTTCAGGTTTTGAAAACCATTACAAAATCAAACTCAGAGCCAGTGGTTACCGTCTCGTTTATGAAGTAATCGACGAAGAAATCTATGTTTTGGTAATTGCAATCGGGAAAAGAGACAAAAATCTGGTCTCCAAAAAGGCCAAACCTGCGTTCAAGCGGGGACTGACGGAGTACGATCAACTCAGTTGTTTGACTACTCCCTCGGCGCCCTATATACTCACCTAAACATCTGTGGAGCCTTCATGAATAGAGTATTGAATTGTGGTGTCCTCCGGTTGTTTTTCCGCCTATGAAGAACATTCTTGAGCGCTTTCAACTGAGGTTAATCAGAAAAATAGTACAAGATAAGGAGACTGTCTTGAACGAAGATATTAAGCAATATTCCAAACCGGCCGAAGAACACGTTTCATTAGGAAGCACTCTGCGAGGAGTTCTTTTTGTCCTGCCTTGCGCAGTTGCCGCGTTGATAGTCTACTCTTTAGCAGCACAGGGGACGGTTTTACAGCCACCAACACTCGTTTCCCTCATTGTCGCGGCCTTTCTCTGGTTTGTAATTCTCTCGGGTATTCGTGTGGCTGCGCAATGGGAACGGGGCGTTGTGCTTTATTTGGGTAAATTTCGATCTGTAAAAGGACCTGGCCTGCTGTATATCATACCCGTTCTTGAGAGTGTCCGTTTTCTCGACACGCGGGTACTCGTTCTGAACATACCCAGGCAAAAGGTCATAACCAAAGACAACGTCCCGGCAGAAATTGATGCGGCCTTGTTTTTCATGGTCAGTGACAGCGAAAAAGCTGTAATAACCATCCAGGATTTCAAATTTGCGGTCACGCAATATGCCCAGGCCGCACTGCGCGATGTGGTCGGTGGTTTGACGCTTGACGAGCTGCTTTCAGAAAGAGAGCAGATACAGCTTCGCATCAAAGAACACGTTGAAGAGAGGGTCAAGGATTGGGGCCTGAGTGTGGACTCCCTCCGACTACAGGATATAGAATTGCCGGAGGATTTAAAGAGAATGATGTCTCGTCAAGCCTCCGCTGAACGGGAGAAGCGTGCAACCATTACCAAAGCTGAAGGTGATAAACTGGCGGCAAGCAATCTTGCAGATGCCGCAAAGATTATGTCGGATAGCCCCATTACCCTCCAATTGCGCACACTCCAAACGATTGATGGGCTTGGTTCCAGTCCATCAAACACAGTCATTCTTTTTCCTGCCCAAATTGGCGAGCTGTTACATCATCTTGTAAATAAACCGGCAAAAGAGCAACAAGAATAGAATTTCACTACTCCGACAGACTCCTAGAAGAGGTCTTTGTATTGTTTCAATAAGAGTGTCCCTCCCCAGGCAAATGAAATGAGGAAGAGTACCGTTCCTATTGTGAAACATGCTTTGGCTATAAAATGATCATATTGCAACAATCCAGATTCGGTAAGGAGATATTCCCAATCATGAAATCCATAGGGAGATGAATAGCCAAAGTTACCACCAACGAGAGGCATAGTAAGCGACCTGGCATCATTAACATACGGTGCTATATCGAAAAAGTTTTCTCCGAACCACCATAAGGTCACTGAGGAACCAAACGTGTCTCGCGTTTTTATGAGCAAAACAGAGAAACAAATTATTGGCATCAGCAACTGACTGATGGTTCCTCCGAGAGAGGTTATAAAAGACCCAAAAGGACGAAAAACGATATGTCCAGTCTCATGAAAAGGTAGATTCACAAGATGCAGAAAAGAATTACCCGCATAGTTACTTTCTATGGGTGAGGCTATGCACTTAATCCCCCATAAGATGGTTATGGCAAAGACAACAAGTCTTCCAAAAAAGGAAAATTTATCGTCCTCTGCTTTGGTGTAAAACAATAAGTCCCTAAATGAAAACTCAGAGTCGGTATCTCTTTGAGAAGAATGCGCTCTGCTAGCTTCAGTCTCTTTCGATTTGATTGAAGAATAGTATTTTGCAAAGAAAATTCCGCATTTTTCACATTCAATATTTTGGGCATTCTGTTCGTGATTACACTTAGGGCAATTCATAATAAAAATGGTTGTTTGTGGTGTTTCGCTTAAGTCGTCATTTCAGTGCGGCAAGGGCCTGGATATGTTCGAGTCCCAGGCCGCAGCAGCCGCCGAGAACATTAACACCGTAGCTCTCCCGCCAGCCCCGACTGAGTTCCAGGAGATCGGCAGGGGCGATAATGTCTTTGAAGATCCAGTCCGGCATAGAGAACGTCCCGCTGTCCGGATAGGCCATCAGCGGACCATCCCAGTAACTCCTCATGATTTCAAGGCCCGGAGCGATGGCCTGGATATTGCTGTGCATGATGCCAAAAACACTGCCACCCGCCGAGGTAATCGCCTGCACCGACTCGGCAAAGGGCATCTCCCGCCGGTGGTAGGCTACCAACCGTCCATCTTCCTCCAGCCGGGCACTGAGCCCGACCCAGACCGGTAGGCCGGTTGCCTGTGCGGCTTCAATTGCCGGCAGGGCCAGATCCGGGTCCGACATCATCTCCATCAAGATCATATCGACCCCTGATTCTGCCAGGATATCAGCCATCTCCCTGAAGTTGCCGGCGGCTACCTCCTTATTCGGGATGGCCGCCAAATCACGAAAATCATGGCCCGCTACCACCGGTACCTGATGTGACATCGAGCCGGCCACTATGACCGGGCGGTCAACCGCCGCCAGCTCCCGGGCCTGCAAGGCCAAGCGCACGGCACGGGTATTGATTTCTCTGAGTTTATCGGCAAGCCCGGCCGGTTCCAGCATACTGCGATTCGTCGAGAAGGTGTTGGTCGTGATAATGTCGGCCCCGGCCAGGATATAGTCCCGGTGCACTCCGAGGAGAATATCGGGATGGGTCAGGGTGGCGGTCGCGCACCAAGCCTCACTGTGCATGTCGGCCCCCCGCCGCTGCAACTCCGTGCCGGTCGCTCCGTCGAGCAGGAGCAGTTTGCCTGCGGCGAGCCTGGCGGTCAATTGACCCATCGGGCCGGTCATGTTCATTGGTTTCATACAGGATAATTCTTCAGTTCGTTGGCATTGGGATTCATCGGTATCGAAATCGCCATCGCTATCGGTATCGAATCCTTGCTGTTTCCGGCGTATTCATCTTGCTTGGAATTTTTTCCGAACGCTATAACTTTTTCCCTCCGCCGTCTTCTCGTTGCAGTGAACGATTTCGATCCCGATTTCGATTTCGATTATTCGTCGAAATTGGGTGCTGGCTAGTTTCATGCAGGAAGGGGAAAAGGAGATCAGTCCTCGACATACGGCAGAAAAACAGTGAAGGCAGTCCCCTGCCCCAGTTTGCTTTCCACTTTGATACTGCCGTGGTGGGCGTTGAGGATGCTTTTGACGATGGCAAGGCCCAGGCCGGTACCGTGAATCGTCCGGGTATTGCTGTCTTTGACCCGGTAGAAGCGGGTGAAGATCTCTTCCAGATCCTCCTCGGGAATGCCAAAACCAGTGTCCCGGACCGTTATGGCGACATAGTCATTTTCAAGGGCCGCCGAGACAGAGATCAGGCTGTCCTGCGGCGAATATTTGATGGCATTGGTAATCAGGTTGGTAAAGACCTCTTCCATGCCCTGGGGATTGGCCATGATCGTCGGCAGGGCGGGGAGTTTCTCCAAATGCAGGCGGATATTCTTGGCCTCTGCTGCGGCCTGATGAAAGGCAATTTGATCATCGAGGAAGACCTGGATCTCCATCGCCTCTTTTTCGGTGGTCACTAGCCCGGCTTCGATACGGGCCAGATCGAGCAGTTCGGAAACCATGTTGGTCAGATTGTGGATTTTCCCCGAGGCCCGCTCTAAGATCTCCCGTTGTTTATCCGTGACCTCACCGGCCAAACCATCAAGGATGACCTTCATCTGCATCAACAGTGAATTCATCGGGCTGCGGATCTCGTGGGAGACCATCGAGACAAAATCTGATTTCATCCGCTCAATCTTTTTGATCGCCGTTATATCATGGAGCACGGTGATGGTCCCGAGATTCAGGCCGGTCCGGCCACGAAACGGCGCACAACGGACACTCAGAATTCTCTCGCTCTGCCCGTCCTTGCCATTGAAAGACAACTCCTGGACGATTTCCGTGAAGGTATCCGGCGGCATGGCAAGGGCCTGATCGATCATCCTGTCCAGCGGTTCACACTCGACAATCTCTTGCACTCCGCGGCCGAGAACGCTGCCGCCGTAATAGCCGATCATGTTCAGAAATGCCGGATTGGCCAGGACAAGCCGCTTTTCGTTATCCGTGGTCATGACCCCATCCATCAGCCGGTTAACCATCACCCTGAGCCGGGATTTTGTGTCCGTAATATCCTGCAGAGCCCGGGTATACATGATAGCTTTGCTGACCACGGCCCTGAGCTGATCCGGAGTAAAAGGTTTGGGGATAAAATCGAAGGCCCCTTTTTTCATAGCCTCAATGGAGTGCTCCACCGTCGCGTAGCCGGTGATAACGATGACCACCGTATCCGGATGATGTTCCCGGACCTGGCTGAGAAGGTCGAATCCCGAAAGGACCGGCATCATGAGATCCGCGAGGATGATGTCAAAGTGCCTCTCTTTAATTTTGGCCAGGCCCTGCTCGCCATCCGAGGCCAGGGCAACCTCGAAACCCATTTCTTCGAGGACCATCTGGCAAGCGTCACGAATCCGCGGCTCATCATCGACAACGAGAATACGCGGTTTTTCCGTCCCATCCATACACGCAATGCTGCTCATCTCTTTCTCCGACTAGCCGATGGTTTCAAACAAGATTATGTCCGACTCGGGCACCAGGGGTAATTCCAGGGTGAAGGTCGTCCCCTGCGGGCTGGTTTCTTTCACAAAAATGCGGCCGTGGTTATCTTCCATCATCCCATAGGCCATACTCAAGCCAAGGCCTGTACCTTTGCCCAGCTCCTTGGTGGAAAAAAATGGATCAAAGATCTTCGACATGTCTTCCGGGGAAATGCCACTGCCCGTGTCGCTCACCTCAAGATAGGCCTTGTCGGCCTCCGCATTCTCAAAGGTATGCAGGGTGAGTGTGCCGTTCCCTTCCATGGCATCTATGGCATTGATGATCAGATTGATCACCACCTGGCAGAGCTGATTCTTGTCGGCATTGACGAGAATGGGTGGAAAAGCCTTGTCCTCGACCACCTTGATGTGCAGAAACAGTTTCTGATCGCGGATAAGCCGCAAACTTTCATCAATGACATCGTTGAGCTTAAAGAATTTTCTCGTCGGGTTCGTCTGCCGGCTGTAGGCCAGCAGGTTTTTGACAATCTCCTTGCAGCGCTCCGTATCCTCGAGGATATACGCCAGATTCTTCTCGAGAGGATGATCCTTTTCCAGCTTTTCCCGCATGAGATTGGCATAGAGCAGGATACTGGTCAGCGGATTATTGATTTCGTGGGCGACGCCTGCGGCCAGTCGACCGAGCGAGGCCAGTTTTTCCGACTGGATGAGCTGGGCGTGGGCCTCTTTCAGCTGTCGTTCAACCCCTTGTCTTTCCCGCAGGTCGTTGAAAATACCAGCGGTGGCCGTCTCCATGCCATCTTCGTAAATGATGACGGCGGTCATTTCGACTGGGATTTCCGTACCGTCCTTGTGCCGGATATTGACTCTCGTAATCGGCAGTTTGCCCCTGCCGCCGAGCCGTTCGTCCCGCAATTTTGACATGATTTCCCGGGCGACTCCGGGAGGATAATAATCTTCGATGTTAATATTATCCGTAGAATAGGCAGAGTGTCCGAAGAGCATTTCGGCAGCCTTATTCATCATAATGATATGTCCTCGCCGGTCCGCAGCGATTATGGCACTCACGGAACTCTGGACCACCCGATCGATCAGCTCCCGCACACCGCTGTACATTTTTTCAAGATTTTTGATGCGGGTGATGTCCCTGATGCTCTCAATGATGTAATCCACCTCGCCATCGCCCCCGAGAATCGGCGAATAGACCCGCTCTTCCCACCCCTCTTCGCCATGCAGATCCGTATGTTTCAAGAGGACAGATTGACCGGTACGATATTTTACCGCCTTGGCAAGCGGGCATTCACTGTTGTTGTTGCAAGGAAATTTTTGATCGGGATAGTATTCTTGTTTGATTTCTTTGCAGGACCTGCCGATGATCCGGCTCTCTTCAACCCCAACCTTTTCCAGATAGCGTTTATTGACGGCGACGATCGTCTTATCCGGCAGCAGGATGACGGTGGGATATGACATAGAATCAAACACCCGCAGGCGCCAGTCGATTTCCTTGTCAACGATTTCCATTTGCGGTTCCCAAAAGAGATGAATTCAGCACTGATGACACCATAAATACGTAGGTACTGCTGAAACCTTCGCACACCATTTTTCCTCTGCCGGAATCCCGGCAGCGCGCCAAACACCCTCTAGGAGTCTGTCGGATTATAGAAATTTTTTCTCAGATCAAGGTATTTTCGAAAATTAAGCGCAGCCATAAAGTTGATATTGCGAGCATTAATTTTCAAAAATAACGCAGAGATG
>JAUYSF010000222.1 GCA_030696435.1 Desulfoprunum sp.
TACTGCAGCCAGACTCCTCAACAACCTGACCGACTGGCTCCAAAACCATATCCTCAAGACGGATATCGCCTTCTTCAGCAACCTCGGATACCGTCCCAGGGAAACGAGGGAGGATGTTGAGGAGCGGCTCCAGCTTTTGACTTACAGGGCGAAAGTGTTGATAGCCGAGGATTCTCCCAGCGAACGGCTTCTGCTGAAAAATAATCTCGAATCAGGAGGTTTTGAGGTTTTGGAGGCCTGCAACGGTAGAGAGGCTCTGAAGATTTTTGAAACCACCCCTGATCTTCATTTAGTCATCACGGATATTTCCATGCCGGAAATGGACGGTTACGATCTGATCAAGGCCATTCGCGACAAAAAGACCTCCTCAATGTATATTATTGTTGTTACTGCGCCAATGGACCAAGAGTCGCTAGCGAAATCGATTCATCTTGGCGCCAACGACTCCCTCACCAAACCGATCTTTCACCAGGAACTGCATCTGCGGCTCCGCAACGGTATGCACCTGCTTAGGCTGGAAAATCAGGACGAGCTCATTTTTTCCATGGCCAAACTGGCTGATTACCGGAGTCCCGAGACGGGGAAACATCTTGAGAGGGTGCAGAACTTCACCCGCCTGCTTTGCCGGCAACTCATAGAAAGTTTCCCGGAGCTGGGGATGACGGAAAATATCGCCGCCGATATTGCCAGATTCAGTCCGTTGCATGATATCGGCAAAGTGGCCATTGCCGATGATATCCTCAAAAAGCAAGGCCGATTTACAGAAGAAGAATTTGACCAGATGAAGGAGCATACCAAGATCGGCGGCGATCTGATCAGTACCATCCTGCGCAAGACTGACTCGAGGAGTCTGCAACTTGCCTTTGAACTGACCATGCATCACCATGAAAAATGGGATGGATCCGGATACCCTATCGGTCTTTCCGGCAAGGATATCCCCATTGCGGCCCGAATCATGGCGGTTGCGGATGTCTATGACGCGTTGACCAGCGATCGTGTCTACAAAAAAGCCTTCGCGCGCGAGGAGGCCAGATCAATCATCATCAATTCCTCGGGAAGCCATTTTGATCCGGCCTTGGTGACCGCCTTTGAAATTGTGGAGGACAAATTTCATCAACTACGGGAGGAACTGCATGATTGATGTTTCGATAGTAACAGCATGGATGCGGTCTTCTGTGTCGATTGGCCTGGAGGAGGACAAATTGCATGAGGCTCACTCATTATAACCACTATGCCTTTTTACTCAGTGATGTCCGGTTAAGGACTTGCATGTGACCGGGATGCCTTAAGAGCCATTACCGGTTTCTGAGCCCTGGTTGAGAACAAAGGCGATGAGTTGTAATTATATGTACAATAAATTATAGTTATAAAGTCGATATGCCAATATTGCGACCACTGATGGTACGAGGGGTTTTGTGCATGGCTGAAATGCATTTCCTGTGCGTAGGCACACAAAAAAGGGAATCATACAATGACTGCAGAATATTCAGCTCTATCGCCTCGGGAAGCTCAGGATGGGCAGTTACGCGATGAACTCTCTGGCGCACCCATGGGGCCGGACCGCTTTTTGTCTCTTGCGATCAGAATTACCACCGCAGTAACCGCCGCAGTAGTAGACATCCACCGACAGCAGGTTATTTACAAGAATATCAATCCCGCCACCATCTTCTTCGACCACCGGACCGGAACGGTCACTCGCGGTGACTTCTCATCCTCATCTCGCCTGCCATGCGAGTACCCGACCCAAGAATCCAGCCACAGCCTCAAGCTCATTGAGGATATCGTCACCCACGCCGAAACGCGCTATCTATTGCTGCTCCAGTTCTGCTGAAACAATACCGAGGAGACTGACAATGACCCCTGATATACAGAGTCCGGCAGCATCCGATGGGCAAAAACCGGTCATCCTGGTGGTCGATGACGATCCCAATAATCTTGCCGTCTTGCGGGATTGCCTGGTGGAGTTCAATTATATCGTTCTCGTGGCGGAGGATGGTGAAAGTGCCATCCAAAGGGCCAATTATGCCCAACCGAATCTGATTTTGCTCGACATCATGATGCCGCGGATAGACGGCTATGAGACCTGCCGCAGACTGAAGGCCATGGAGAGTACGAAAGCAATCCCGGTGATATTCATGACGGCTCTGGCCGAAACGGAGCACAAGGTAAAAGGGCTTGAGGCAGGGGCAGTGGACTATATCACCAAGCCCTTTCAACGGGAAGAATTACAGGCCCGCATTGCCGTGCATCTGCACAACCGGGAACTCACCAAAAGGCTGCAAGAGGCCAATGAATTGCTGGAAGCTCGGGTTGAGGAGCGGACTGCCGAGCTGGCCGGGACTAATAAAGAGCTCCAGGCGGAAATCACCAAGCACAAGAAACTGGAAAAGGAGCTTTTTGCGGCCAAGAAGATGGAGATCATCGGCCAACTCACGGGCGGTGTCGCCCATGAGGTACGTAACCCCTTAAACGCTATCCTCTCCATCTTCGAAGCCCTCTTTAAAGAACGCGAGATTGCGAACAACCCTGAATATCAACCGTATCTCGAACATATTCGTACCCAGGTAAACCGTCTTTCCAAGCTGATGGCCGACCTGCTTGAACTCGGAAAACCGTTGAAGCCCGTCGCCATCCGGCCGCTATTTCTTGATCGTTTGTGCATTGACATCATTAAGCTCTGGAATTTGACACATACGGCCGGAGAACACCCTGTCACCTTCATCATTGATCCCGCCCTCTGCAATCCTTCAGTATTTGCGGACGGGGAGCGTCTGCAGCAGGCAATTTTCAATCTCATGGAAAACGCCGCGCAATGCAGTCCAAAGGGGAGCGGTCTCCTCTTGCGTATTGTCAGTGCTACTACGGAGAAACTCCATCTCCAGGTGGTGGATTGCGGCAGCGGAATTGCACCGGAAAAACTCGATCGGGTTTTCGAGCCATTTTATACTCTGCGTAAAGGGGGCACAGGGCTTGGACTTACCCTGGTAAAACACTTTGTCGAAAGCATGGGCGGGGAGATACGAATTCGAAACAACACACCGCTGCCTGGTTGTACAGCTGAACTGATTCTCGATTATTTGGGAAACCGCGATATTCCGCATGAATCGGTGAAGACCTCTTCTTGATGACGAGGCGCAGCCGGTTTTCTTGGCCTTCTCCCAACATCTGTCCCGCCTCGATCTCATTTTGCGACATCTTGTCTCAAGGTGAGACACGGGATTGTCTTTTTCCCTGCGTAATCTCCCAATCCTACAGGTTTTTTCGACTATTGTTATTCTGGCACCATATTTGCCCCAATACCTTCCAGAGGGGGCCACATCAGGGGGAAACTTCTCAACCCGAGTGGAATCTTTTGCCTTTATTACAATAAGCAACCATGTGCTATAATAGTTGTAGCCAGTTACTCTATCTTAATTTTTTCTGTAACTATTTGCTGTCATTGAATCCATCGAAATCGAAATCGAAATCGAAATCGGGATCGCTTCTAAGTAACAAACACTTATGTGCTTGGAGTTACGTGATTTATCTTTTCCTGTTTTGGTTGTAAATGTGCCAATAATTGGCAAAAAGTTACTCTAAAAATAGAGGCCGGGCACCCCGGTTGTTGCGCTGAATAGTTACAAAAAGGGAATCATACAATGACTGCAGAATATTCAGCTCTATCGCCTCGGGAAGCTCAGGATGGGCAGTTGCGCGATGAACTCCGTGGCGCACCCATGGAGCCGGACCGCTTTTTGTCTCTTGCGATCGGCATTACCGCCGCACTCGCAGATATCCACCGACAGCATATTATTCACAAGAATATCAATCCCGCCACCATCCTCTTTGACCACCGGACCGGAACGGTCACTATCGGTGACTTCTCATCCTCATCTCGCCTGCCATGCGAGTACCCGACCCAAGAATCGATCTACAGCCTCAAGGGGCAGTTGGCCTACCTGTCGCCTGAAATGACCGGCCGCATGAACCGGGTCGTCGATTATCGCACGGATATGTATTCGCTCGGGATCGTCTTCTACGAGATGCTCACCGGAGAACTCCCGTTTCACGCCGACGATGTCCTCGAATGGGTGCATTGCCATATCGCCCGTATGCCCCTGTCTCCGTCCGATCTCATCTCGTCAATCCCGTCGGTACTCTCCGCCATCGTGATGAAACTGCTTGCCAAAAACGCCGAGGAACGTTACCAGACGGCGCTTGGCCTGAAGTCCGATCTGGAACGATGTCTGGCTGCCTGGCAGGCCACGGGAGAGATTGAACCGTTTGCGGTCGGAGAAAACGATATCCCCGATCGCCTGCTGATCCCTCAGAAACTGTATGGCCGGGAAGACGACATCCGCACCCTGCATGCGATTTTTGATACGGTCATTGACCAGGGCACAACTGCGCTGGTCATGGTTGCCGGCTATTCGGGCATCGGCAAGACCTCACTGGTCAGGGAGCTCTACAAACCGGTTATCGACGCGAGCGGTTTTTTTGTCTCGGGCAAGTTCGATCAGTACAAGCGCAATATCCCCTATCTGACGATTGCCGAAGCCTTCCGGGAGCTGATCCAACAGATTTTGACCGGGAGCGGAGAAGACATTGCCCTCTGGGGGGAGCAGTTCCAGGACACACTCGGCAGTAACGCCCAGCTTGTCATCGACGTTATTCCCCTCTTTGAGCTGATCATCGGCAAACAGCCACCGGTAGCGGAGCTCCCGCCGAGTGAGGAGCGAAACCGGTTCAACATGGTATTCAGGCAGTTCATTGGGGTTTTCACGGCAAAAGGGCATCCGCTGATGCTCTTTCTCGACGATCTTCAGTGGGTTGATCCGGCCAGCCTCAAGCTCATTGAGGATATCGTCACCCACGCCGAAACGCGCTATCTACTGCTGATCGGCGCATATCGGGACAACGAGGTCACCCCTTCCCATCCCCTGATGCTGACGCTGGACGAGATACGCAAAGATCGAACAAATCTGCGCACCATCACCCTGAGTCCCCTGTCCTTCGGAGATCTGAGCCACCTGCTGGCCGATACGCTACACTCTACCCCGGAACGGCTTGAGCCGCTCACCGGCCTGGTATACAGCAAGACCTCCGGGAATCCCTTCTTTGCTCTTCAGTTTCTGATGACGCTCCATGGCGAGAAACTGCTGAATTTCGACGACCAGAAAGGTTGTTGGCGCTGGGACATCAATCGGATCAAGGCTCAGGGTTTTACCGATAACGTTGTGGATCTGGTGGTGGCAAAACTGCGCAGGCTCTCCGCCGAGGCGCAGGACGCCCTGAAACTGGCTGCCTGTATTGGCAATACGTTTGACCTCCATGCCCTGGCGGCGATCAGCGCCATCTCTGTCGAGAAACTCCGGGGGCATCTGTGGGAATCGCTGGCGGGGGGGCTGGTGCTGCTGGTCGATGAGTCGACGTATGCCTTCCTGCATGACCGGGTCCAGCAGGCCGCCTATTCGCTTATCCCGGAGGCGGACCGCCAGGAGGTTCACCTGCGGATCGGGTGGCTCATGCTTGACCAGTCCTCGGCCACGGAGCTTGATGAACAGATCTTCGACATCGTTCACCAGCTCAACCTGGGGGCAGCGCTGCTCTCCGGTCAGGTCGAAAAACAGCGGGTGGCCGAACTCAACCTGCTTGCCGGCAGGAAGGCCAGGGCCTCCTCAGCCTTTGTTGCCGCCTTGAGCTATTTTTCCGCGGCTGCGGGTCTGTTGGGCGACGGGACATGGGAGGCGCACTACGTGTTGACCTTCGATATCTATAAAGAACTTGCCGTGGTCGAGTACCTGAACAGCAATTACGCCCATTCGAGAGAGCTGATTGACCTGCTGCTGGGCAAGGCGCGGACCGATCTGGAAAAGGCGGAATTACACAACATATTGATTGTGCAATATACCCTGACGGCAAAGTATGCTGAGGCGATTCAATCCGGCCGAGAGGCGTTGCGATTGTTGCATATTGATGTGCCCGAGACCAACCTGAAGGAAGAGTTGAACACTCTGTTGGCCGAAAACGGGGAAATTCTGGGAGACAGGGGCATAGCATCGCTGATTGATGATCCGGAGATGTCTGATCCCGAAAAAATCGTCAGCCTGGAACTGCTGTCAAACATGGTCGTGCCGGCCCGCTATACGGACAGCACCCTGTTTGCCCTTGTTACGGTCCTTAATGTCAATATTTCACTGCGATT
>JAUYSF010000236.1 GCA_030696435.1 Desulfoprunum sp.
TCAAACAGAAGCAGGCGGCGGATGAGAAGATCGAAAATCTCAATACCATCCCGACGCCGATCATGTCGATCGATACCGATTACAACATCACCTTCATGAACCCGGCCGGAGCGGCGGTGCTGGGGCGGACCCCGGATCAGGTGATCGGCGGGAAATGCTACGATCTCTTCATGACCGACCACTGCCGGACCGACAATTGTGCCTGCACCAGGGCGATGCGCACCGATGCCATTGTCCAGGAACAGACGATCGCCAGGCCGAACGGCAAGATTATGCCGATCAAATACACCGCCTCACCGATCAAGGATGCCAAGGGCAATATCAAAGGTGCACTGGAATATATAACCGATGTGACTGCCGAGAAGGCTGTGGAAAAACTGATCAGCGAGGCGGTAACCGAAGTCGATGCCCTGGTCAACGAATCAAAACAGCAGATGGATCAGGCCAACACCAAGGTCGATGAGATGAGTGTCTTGATTGATGCGGAGGTGCGAAAGCTCGACGGTTCGCTGCGGACGGTCAAAGAGATGGTCGACAGCGCCGGGGCGATGGTCAATCTTTCGACGGAGTCCAACCGGCTGGCCGCCGACCTGTCAAAAGAGGCGGAGACGGGAAAAGCCGCCGGCAAGAACGCCGAGCAGAAGCTGGTTGATATCAATGCCACCATGACGAAAAACAATGAGATGGTCAGCGGCCTGGTAAATCAGCTGGAGAAAATTTCCGGGTTTGTCGATATCATTAAGGATATCGCCTCGAAAACCAATCTCCTGGCGTTCAATGCAGCGATTGAGGCCGCCAGGGCGGGCGATGCCGGACGCGGTTTTGCGGTGGTGGCCGACGAGGTGCGCAAACTCGCCGAAAACAGTTCGAAATCGGCGATAGACATCTCCGGCATCGTCAAAAAGGTCGAAAAGGATTCTCTGCAGACCATTAACGCCATGCAGTCCGGGATGACCATGCTGGATGAAGGCGGCAAGGTTATCAATACCGCTCTCGATTCGATGGAGACGATTTCCCAGGGCATCGGGACGATTTCCCGGGCCGTCGACGATCTCAGCCGGCAGTCGAAAAATCTCTGCAGCAGCGGCCAGAACGTCATGGCGGAGATCGAGAATATGGCAATCTCTTCCAAGGAAAATCAGCAGTCCACCGGGATTGTCAACACGTCGTTGACCGAGACGGCCAACGCCCTCGACCGGCTGGTAAGATCCAACAAGAATCTTCAGGATGCGGTCCAGAACCTTTAGTTCACCGGAAGATGAATACTCGTACCGGAGCAACTCTCAGCTCTTCCAGTCTCCAGCCCGGCAGAATAATGCCGGGCTGGAGACCATGACGGATGGCGATGATTTTCAGCGATAAAATAATGACCCCGCGTCTCAGGATGCGGCGGCTGGTCGAGCAGGATCTGCCGTTGCTTGTTGACTGGAGCAACAGCGAGATCGCCCACGGCGAATACCTGACACCCGACCGGATAGACGGTCGCGACGGGCGAGACAACATCGTCAATGGAGCGTACTGGCACAAACAGAACCGGCTTTTTCTCATTGAACTAAAAAATGACCAACCCATCGGAACCTTACACTACTGGTTTCGGCCGGAACGCAGGAATTGTGCAGTGATGGCAGTGAAAATTGCCGATCCGCAGCAGCGCAACAAAGGCTACGGGACGGAGGCCCAAAAAAATCTCATCATCCAGCTTTTTCAGCGTCTGCGGGTCGAGAGTGTCGAGATGTATACCGATATTAACAATCGGCCGCAGCAGCGCTGTCTCATAAAGCTTGGTTTCGAGCTGGTCGAAACGCTCAGCTATGACGACCATCAGGTTAAACGGGTCGGGCATCTGTTCAGGATAGATGCCTTTACCTTTGCCAATAATCCTGTGTATCGATAACATTATGAAGAAGAGGGTGGGGCTGGTCGTTGACGATCGTTATCTGAAACATACAATTGTCCGGCCATCTCCTGAAAACCCCGAGCGAATACGGACACTTTCGGCAACAGTACGGGAGAGATACCGGCAGGATTGTGTCATCTATCCGGCACGCGCAGCGACCGTCGCAGACATTGAAGCAGTGCATTCGCGGTTCTATCTGGAGCAACTGAGCGAGCATGAACTTCGGCCTGAGCCGTATTCCTATGATCGCGATACCTATCTAATGGAACACTCCGTGGCTACCGCCCTGCTGGCTGCCGGCGGATGTCTGGAATTGGCCGATCGGATCATGACCGGCGAGCTTGAGCATGGTTTTGCCATGATTCGTCCTCCCGGCCATCATGCGGAACCGGGCCGGGGCATGGGCTTCTGCATCTTCAATAATGTCTCGGTCACGGCCCAGTATCTGCGGCGGAGATATCAGCTGAGCCGGATACTTATCCTCGATTTCGATGCCCATCACGGTAACGGTACGCAAGAAGTTTTTTACGATACCGAAGAGGTGCTGTTTATCTCCGTGCACCAGCGCGACATCTTTCCCTTTACCGGCAAGGCCAGTGAAACCGGCACCGGCAAGGGCCAGGGATATACCATCAATGTCCCGGTTTTTGCCCAGTTCGGGGATACCGAGTATACCTTTCTGCTTGGCCGTATCCTGCAGAGTGTTGTTGAGCAATACCTGCCGCAGATAATTCTGGTGTCGGCCGGCTATGACGGTCATCGGGACGAAACGATCAGCGGCACTCTGCTGTCGACCGAGTGGTTTGGCCTGATTACCGCCATGCTGAAGCAGTATGCCCATGAGACCTGCGGCGACCGGCTGCTGATGGTGCTCGAAGGGGGATACAACCCGGTTTGCCTGGAGGGATCTGTCCTGGCCACCCTTGACAGCCTGTTGTCGTCACGACGGGACAAAATCGGCGTGTCTTTTTCCGACCGTGCCAATCGGTTGTTGAAAAATCATCCGATGCAGAGCTGGTGGACCTTACAATAGGAAAAAAATGAAAAGAGATCAGATTGACGAAGATGCCCTGAAAACTATTTTCCATGAATGCCGTCAGTGCGGCACCTGTTGCAAACAGTATCGGAAAATTGTTGTTCAGCCCGATGAAGTAGGATTTTTAGAAAAAATGGGCGGTCATGTCGGAGTTAATGTGAGCATGAAGGCCATCCGGGAAAAGGGCTTGCAGGCCGCCACTGCCAAAGCAAAAGATGCAGGCAAGGTGTACATGATCCACCCGGATGACAAAGGATGTGTCTTCCTTGAGCATCGGAACGGGAAATACTGTTGTAAAATATATCACTATCGACCAAATACCTGTCGCGGTTTTCGCTGTAATCTCGCCGATGACAGTTTTCTCCACCTCTTCGGCGGAGAAAACGCCATTCACCTCCTTGGTCAGGATAGTTATGGCCTGCCGGTGAAAGACGAATAGAACCGACCGAACCTCCTTTCAAGAGCCTGCGCTGTTGCCTAGCCCGCGGAACATCATATCCTTGTCGTTGAAGAGACCCGGAATCTATTTTTTTTGGATTCCCGCCTTCGAACAAAGGTAACTATTCAGTTCGCTGTCATTGAATCCATCGGGATCGAAATCGCTATCGCTATCGAAATCGGATTGAGTCTTCCTGTGCAGTGAATTCTGAGGTCACAGTCGCACTTACCCTGACATTGAAACTGCTATGATTTTTGCGAACTTGATTCGATTTCGATAGCGAATTTATTCAGCTGAATAGTTACGAACAAAGACCAGCCGAAGACATCTGGCCCGGCTTGAGCCCTTCTGCTAGGAGTCTGTCGGATTATAGAAATTTTTTCTCAGATCAAGGCATTTTCGAAAATTAAGCGCAGCTATATAGTTGATATTGCGAGCATTAATTTTAGAAAATAACGCAGAGATGGGGAGAAAGGGCATAATACGACAGGCTCCTAGGAGCTCGCCGGTTGCACTATCAGCATATTGGCATCAT
>JAUYSF010000041.1 GCA_030696435.1 Desulfoprunum sp.
AGGGTGAAGAGGGTGCCGATCGAAATACCGGTGGTGATCACCAGGCCCATGTTGTAGCGGCCGGCGGCCCCGGCCCCGGTGGCCATAACCAGAGGCATGACGCCGAGGACCATGGCGGCAGTGGTCATCAGGATTGGTCGCAGGCGGATACCGGCCGCCATCTGGATAGCCTCCCTTTTGCTCATGCCCTCGCGTTGCAGATCATTGGCGAACTGGACGATAAGGATTCCGTGCTTGCTGATCAGACCGATCAGGGTGACAAGGCCGACCTGGGTGTAGATATTGATGCTGGCTCCGCCAACTCCGAGGCTGATAAAGATCATCGCCCCGCAGATCGACATCGGTACGCTGATCATGACGATCAGTGGATCGCGGAAGCTTTCGAAATTGGCGGCCAGGGCCAGAAAGATGATAATCAGGGCAAAGAAGAAGGTCACGACCAGGGCGGTCGACTCCTGGGTAAACTGGCGGGATTGACCGGCGTAATCGACACTGTAGCCCTGGGGCAGGGTCTCAGCTGCGAGTTTCTTAAGGGTGTCGAGGGCCTGGCCGAGGGTGACGCCGGGCGTGGGCACCGCCGAAATGGTAGCGGCATTGAGCTGCTGGAAATGATCGAGCGATTCGGGCACCGCCTGCGTCTTCAGTTTGGCAAAAGTTGACACCGGCACCATCGAACCATCGGTTGTGGATATCTGGTAATCAAGCAGTTGGCCGGCATTCAGCCGCTCCTGTTGCATAACCTGAGGAATGACCTTGTAGGAACGGCCGGAGATACTGAAATAGTTGACATAGCCGCCACCCAGCATCCAGCCGAGTGAAGAACCGATATCGCCCATGGTGAGTCCAAGCTGGGAGGCCTTGTCCCGGTCGAATTCCAGGGTTGTTTGGGGCCTGTCAATTTTCAGGTTGTTGTCCATGTAGACAAACAATCCGGTTTTCTGCGCCTTGGTCATGAAGTCCTGCGATACCTCATTCAGTTGTTCAAAGGATTCGGTGGTGCCGATCACAAATTGCACCGGCAAACCGCCGCCACCGCCGGGAAGAGGGGCAGGCAGGAAAGAGACGGCCCGGCCTCCGGCAATCCCGGCAAGTTTCATCTGGACATCAGGAGTCAGGGCTATTGAGGTACGGTCACGTTCATCCCAGGGCTTTAAGACCAGGCCGGCAATGCTCGAATTAATGCCATTGATGCCGTCGAGCTGGAAGACATGGTCGGTTTCCTGGTAGGAGGCAAAAATATTGTAGACCTCCTGAGAAAACAGCTTGGTCTGCTCCAGAGTCGCATTAGGGGCGGTGGTGAGCATTGAGATGATGATGCCTTTATCTTCCTGGGGGGCCAGCTCTTTTTTGGAAAAGGCATAGAGAAAATATATACTTACCATGATGATGAGGGCGAAGACGCCGGTCACTGCCAGGGTGTTGAGCGAGCCGTGCAGCAGACGCTCATAGAAGCGGCGGATGATATCGAACTGGCCGTCAATGAAATGGACGAAACGATGTCTCTCCGCGGCGTTATGCGGTTTGAGAAAACGCGAGCACATCATCGGCGAGAGGGTCAGGGCGACAACCGCCGAGACGGTGACGGCGCCTGCCAGGGTGAAGGCGAACTCGGTGAACAGGGCACCGGTCAGCCCGCCCATAAAACCGATGGGCACATAGACGGCGATAAGGACGATCGTCGTGGTGATGATCGGCATAGCCAGTTCCCGTGCCCCCTGCAGAGATGCCTTGAAGGGCTGCATGCCGTTTTCGATATGCCGATGCACATTTTCGACGACGATAATGGCGTCATCGACCACGAGGCCGATGGCCAGAACGAGAGACAAGAGGGTCAGGAGGTTGATGGTATAACCAAGGGCCAGCATGAGGAAAAAGGAGCCGACCAGAGAGAGCGGCATGGCGATCGTCGGGATGAAAACCGAACGGAATGAACCGAGGAAGAGAAAGATGACCACGGTCACAATGAGGAGGGCTTCGGCCAGGGTTTTTATGACCTCATCAATGGAACTGTTGACAAATTTCGTGGCGTCATAGACGATTTTGCTCTGCAATCCTTCCGGCAACTGCTTCTCAATAGTCGGAATGACCGAACGGACATCCTTGATAACCGTCAGCAGGTTGGCGGTCGGTGCGACCTTGATGCCGATATAGACGGCACTCTCGTTGTCGAAGGAGACCGAGATGTCCTCGCTCTCAGAGCCCAGCGTCACCTTGGCTACATCCTTGAGCCGGACAATAGCCCCGTCCTGGGATTTGATGATCAGGTCCTTGAATTCGTCCACCGTATGGAGGATGGTGCCGGCCACGAGGTTGACGGTCACCATCTGGCCCTTGGTGCGACCGACCGCGGAGATGAAATCGTTGCGGGCCAAAGCCTTGCTCACATCCGAACCGGTGACCTTAAAGGCGGCCATTTTGTCGGGATCGAGCCAGGCTCGCATGGCAAACTGGCGAGCGCCGAGAATCTCGGCATTCTGCACACCGTCAACGGCTTGCAGCTTTGGTTGCACGACCCGGATCAGATAATCGGTGACCTTGTTGGTCGGCAGTTCCTTGCTGTAGAAACCGATATACATCGAATCGAGGGTCTCGCCGACAGCTATGTTGATGACCGGCCGCTGGGTATCCTGGGGCAGCTGGTTGATCACCGAATTGACCTTGGTGGTGATCTCGGTCAGGGCCTTGTTCGAGTCATAGTTCAGGATGAGATTGGCCTGGATGGTACTCACGCCCTGGGTGCTCTTGGAGGTGAGGTAGTCAATGCCGTTGGCCTGGGCGATGGCATTTTCCAGGGGGGTGGTGATGAAGCCGGCGACGAGACCGGGATCTGCCCCGAAATAGGTGGTCGAAACCGTTACCACGGCGTTCTGGGTTTCGGGATACTCCCGCACCATCAGCAGGTTCATCGATCGCAGACCGAGGACCAGAATCAGCAGACTGATGACGGTGGCAAGCACCGGTCTGCGGATGAAGATATCAGTGAATTTCATCGTGTGCCTTTTATATTTAGAAACGGAATTGCTTACTGGTCCACGGGTTGTGGGGCTTTATCATTACTCGGTGTGATCTTGTTGTTGATGATGACCGGGCTGTCGTTTTTCAGTTTCATCTGGCCGCTTGTGACAACGGTATCGCCGGCCTTAAGACCTTTGAGGATTGCCACCTGATCGCCCCGGGTAGGCCCGGTGGTGACAAAGACCTGCTTGGCCACGAGAAGCGGCTTGCCGTCCGCCCCCTTGCCGCCTTCCTGCACGACAAAAAGGGTCTCGCCATAGGGATTATAGGTGACTGAGGTCTGGGGCACGGTCAGGTACTGGGCACTTTTGCCGGCCTGGACGATGACAGAGGCATACATCCCGGGCAGCAGCGAGTGATCGGCATTGTCGACCGCCGCTTCAACCTGGATGTTTCTCGTCGCCTTTTCGACCTGCGGATCGACGGTGCTGATCTTGCCGGTAAAGGTTCGGCCCGAGTAGGCATCCATCCTGAGCTGGACGATCTGACCGGCTGCAAGGGCGGGAAAATCCTGTTGAGGTAGGTGAAAATCGGCATAGAGGGTGTCAAGCGACTGCAGGGTGACAATCTTCTCGCCTGGATTGATGAACTGGCCGCGGCTGATGGTACTGATCCCGAGCTGCCCGGAGAAGGGCGCGAGAATAGTTTTTTTGGCCAGCAACGCTTGCTTTTCGGCGACGAGGGCGAGCTTGCTCTTCAGGTCGGCGGCATCGGCATCGAGTACCGCCTGGCTTACGGCATGCATAGCGAACTGTTTCTTGTCGCGCTCATAGACCGTCCTGGCCAGCTCTGCCTCGGCTTCTTTGGAGTGCATTTGGGCAAGATCGCTTT
Source organism: Desulfoprunum sp. (assembly GCA_030696435.1). GTDB lineage: Bacteria > Desulfobacterota > Desulfobulbia > Desulfobulbales > Desulfocapsaceae > Desulfoprunum. Next base: position 3,847 of record JAUYSF010000041.1, read on the forward strand.
CGGCATTGAGCTGGACGAGGGGTTGCCCCGCGGTGACGACATCGCCTGATTTAAACAGAATTTTGTCGATCAACCCGGTTATTTCCGAGGTGACATCAACACCCTGGGCGGCGCGCAGAGTAGCGACGGCCTTGAGCTCGGGCTGCCAGTCGGCATGTTGGGCCAGCATCGCCGAGACGGTGGCCGGTGGCATCTTCTGGCTGGCCATGGCTTTGCCCATCATGCGCATCATGAAGATCTTATAGCCGAAAATGCCGCCGAACAGCAGGCCGACCACCAGCAGCATGACGATCATGCGTTTCATTGTCGATGATTTCTTTGGGTGGGTTTCCACATTGTCACGAGATGTTTTCATTGTTTATCTGTCCTTGCTTCAGTGTTGCTGTGAGAATCACGGTTCCACCACCCTCCGCCGAGGGACTGGAAGAGGGCCGCGGTGTCGGCAAAACGGGCTGCCTGAGCCTGAATTAAATTGATTTTTGCCTGCTGGTACTGGGTTTCGGCGTTGAGCAAAGTGAGATAGCTCACGGCGCCATACTGAAACTGGGTCTGGCTGAGGGTGAGGGAATCACGGGCCGCGGCCTCGGCATCCACCTGAGCCTTGAGTGTCAGTGCGTCCATTTCCAGAGCCTTCAAGGTATTGGCGACATCGCCAAATGCCAGGAGCACGGTGTTTCGGTAGTTGGCCATTGACTGGTCATAGGCGGCGATGGCCGCCCGGCGTTTGGCAGTCAGGGCACCACCGTGGAAGAGGGGCTGCAGCAGACCTCCTCCGATAGACCAGACCGAGGTGCTGAACAGGTCTTGCAGATCAGTGGCGGACGAGCCGAAACTGCCGCTCAGGTTGATCTGGGGATAGAGATTGGCCGTTGCTACTCCGACCTGGGCGCAGGCGGCGTGCAGCAGTTCTTCCGAGGCCCGGATATCCGGGCGCTGTTTCACCAGAGAGGAAGGCAGGCTTACCGGCAGTTCCCGGGGCAGGCTCATCTCTTTCAGGGAGAAGGTGGGCAGGCCCGTTTCCCCTGGGAATTTTCCGGTATAGACCGCCAGCAAGTGCCGGGTCTGGGCCATTTCCTTCTCTAGCGGCGGCAGGGTGGTGCGGGTTTGGGCCAATTGGGCTCTCTGGGCCAGGACATCAGCCTGTGATATGCTGCCCAGCTGGAATTGCCGTTCAGTGAGTTCAAGCTGCTTTTCCTGCCTGCTGATGATCTCCCGCATAGCCTCGATCCGGGCGTGTAGTGAGGCCTCTCGTACGGAGGTGGTGACGATATTGGCCGTCAGGGTGAGGTAGGCGCCTTCGAGCTGCAGGCGCTGATAATCGACCTGGGCCTGCAGGGCCTCAAGCTCGCGCTGACCGCCCTGAAAAAGATCGAGGCGATAGGAAACATCCACCGAGGCATTGTACAGGGTATAGGTGTTGCTACCGGCTGTGGCTCCGGTCGTCTTTGAACGACTGGCTGAGAGATTGCCGTCAAGACTTGGTAGGTTCACTGTCCCGCTGCTGGCTCGCAGGTTTTCGCGGGCTTCACGGAGTCGGGCCTGGGCTGCCACAATGGTCGGGCTCTCTTTCAGGGCCTGACGGATCAGCCCATCGAGAGGGCGGCACTGAAAGAGGGTCCACCACTGCTCGGGAATATCGCGCCCCATCAGGAATTGCTGGGCCTCGCCGGCCGAGCCCGGAGTCGAGGAAGTAGCGGTCGGCAGACGGGCTTCTGTATAGCCACTGACGGTAGGGGCTGCAGGTGTCTGAAAGGTCGGCCCTTGGGCACAGCCGCCGGTCAGACACAGGGCCGCGACGAGCATGGTCTTGGCAGGGCTTGGTAGTCGTTTCACATTGTTTCTCCAGGTTGGTGGCATGGTATGTAGCGTGTTGTGCGGACGGCAGATTATCGTTTTATTGCGTCCCAACTGGCCTCTGACGTTAGCCGGATCAATTGGTCGTCAAGCTCGATGAAGCCGAGGGTGTGATCGCGGACTACTGAGATCAGACTGCCGAAAAAGATGGCAAAGAGGATGACGATGGGCAGATCCTTGATCACTTTTTCGGCAATTCCCTGCTCAAAAAGACTTTTCATGGCCTCACAGCGGTCTTCGTTGCCCTTCTGGGCAAAGATCTTGTCACGGCGCACGGCGACACCGTAGGGCGAGTCGTAGAACTGCCCGAGAAATTTGAATTCCATCGGGTTTTCGAGAAAAAAGCGGATCAAGCCACTATAATAATGATCAAGGCGCCGCCGTACCGATTGATCGGCTGGATACTTCTCCATCAGAACCATATTCAGCCGGGCTTCGACATCCTTGAAGACATCCTTGATCAAGACATCTTTATCGGCAAAATAGCGGTAAATAGTGCCGGTGCCGACACAGGCCCTAGTGGCGATCATCGCCGTTGGGGCACCGTGGAAGCCGTTTTCGGCGATCAGTTCCATGGCGGCCTTGAGAATTGCTGTGCGCTTGTCGATATTTTCTTCTTTCATGTGTTTCATGCGAGTCGTAGGAAAGATGCGGAGTGAACGTTCAGTCCTTTTACTCCTCCAGTTATTGCCTGTCAAGTTTTTTCCCAGGGGTGCTTTATTACTGTCTTTGATGGATGTAATCAGACAAGAGTGATCATGTGATGAGGCGAACCAGCCAGTTGTAC
>JAUYSF010000056.1 GCA_030696435.1 Desulfoprunum sp.
GGAGTACTATTTTTTCGCATTTTCAGGTCATGCAAAAAGTGCAAAAAGTGCGCTAGTTTGTGAAAAAGCAATTGACTGTGCATGTCAGGCAATTTCTAAAAAATAGTGCTATGTATCGGTAAAATCATACTAATATCAGAATTACAGGCCGATACGGCCCTCCAAGTTGATTATAGTGGGTTCTTGTAAAATCAAGAGCCTAGGCGCATTCGCCTAGTATGCACTCTAAAAAGAGATGGTGTTTGGCCACTAAGGTGTGATGAAGGGTATAGGAAGGACGATGGTTCATTTTAGGTAAATGAATGGAATGTCATTAATTACAGTAAGATATTGATATTACACATTACCATTCATTCGCTTGAACGAATGGTTCAACGACAATTATGCACCTAAAAAACCAAGGACTGTAAACATGAAAAAAACAGTTTTTGCATGGCGTAAGAACTGAGAAATATAGATATAATTTCGAGATTGGTTGGTGTGCCAACAGGATTGTGCCGCTCTGGACTTGAGAGAGAAGGGGATGAGGCTGTTTTAAGCAGTACAGTATGTCTCAGCTACTAGATAATCTAATCTTTCGAGGTATTTTCCTGATAACCCCAGTGCAGTTTAGTACGCAGGACACTAAAATAATCTCGTCTTGAAGAGGTGATGAGCTGGAGTGGATAGGCCGCGGCCTTGACTTCGAGGAGGTCATCTTTGCGCAAGTCCCAGGCCGGTTGCCCGTCGATAATGATCTGGGCCATCTCGGTATTGGAACCTTTGGCAAAGCCTGTGGTGATGATGCGGTCGGCAGGCAAAATGATCGGCCTGCTACCTAACATGAAAGGGCAGATTGGCGTGACCAGGATCGCCGCGAGGCCAGGATGCACCAGGGGGCCACCGGCTGACAGGTTATAGGCGGTGGATCCGGTAGGCGAAGAAAAAATCAGGCCGTCGGCCTTATAGGTGGTGATCGAGTCATGGTCCGCCCGGGTAGCAAGATTCAAGAGCCTGTCCTGGGCATTTTTGTTGATCACTACATCATTAAGGGCATACCGGTGGCCATTAGTGCGGCCATCCGATATCAATCGGGCCTGCAGCATCAGGCGATTTTCGATGGTCACCGGGCCGCTCAGGATCCGCTCCAGGGCCTTTTCTGTTTCCATTTCGGTGAATTCCGTGAGAAATCCGAGAGAACCCAGGTTGATACCGACAACCGGGATGGCTTGCAGGGCGGCCTTTTCAGCGATATGGAGCAGGGTACCGTCGCCACCCAGAACGATGAGGATGTCGAGATCCTCATCGATGGCATTGAGGACCGTCCGGATACCCTTGGCGGCAAGCCAGTCCTGCAAACGCGCGGCGTACCGTGCTGCCTCGGTGTCATCTAACTTGGTTATTATTCCGGCGCGTTGGACTTCGAGCCTCGGGACTGTTCTGAAGGGAGAAAAGGTACTGGTCATCAGATCTTGCCCAGGATTCTGGAACGGTCGGTGGCTGCCTCAACCGCGTCCATGATTATGCCGCTGAACCCGGCTTTTTCCAGGACATGCAGGCCGGCTATAGTAGTGCCGCCGGGAGATGTCACCTTGGAGCGCAAGGCTGCCGGGTGTCCGCCATCCTCCTGCAGAAGTTTGATCGAGCCGAGAATCGTCTGGATGGTCAGCGATTCGGCCACCGTTCTGGGCAGACCACATTTGATGCCGGCATCGATGAGGGCCTCGACAAAGGTGAAGACATAGGCCGGGCCTGAACCGCTCAAGCCGGTCACGGCGTCAAGATAGGTTTCATCGACAACTACCGTTTTGCCGACGGCATTAAAGATGACCACAGTCTTTTCCAGGTCGGATTTGCTGACATTACGGTTGCCGCAAATGGCCGAAGCTCCTTGGAGGACAAGGGCAGGGGTATTGGGCATGACTCGGATAATCCGGCAGGTCTCAGAACCTGTGCATTCGCTGTAAAAAGACAGTGGCAGACCTGCTGCGATGGTAATCAGGAGATGATGGGCCTGGATATGCTGCCTGGACTCCCGGAGCAGTGCGCCCATGATCTGCGGCGTGACAGCCAGGATGATAATCGCGCATTCCTGCCAGAGCTCGGTGCTGCTTTCGACTGTTTTTATGGCATACGTCTTTTCCAGGTAGCCGCGTCGCCCTTCGTCCGGTTCTGCGATGGTGATGTTGCTGCTCTGGTAGAGGCCGGATTGGATGATGCCTTTGATAAGGGCCTCGCCCATCTGGCCACCGCCGATACACCCGATTCTTTCCGTCATGTTCTTTCCTGTTGCTGTGCGAGCCCTGTTCGGGGTGTGAAATGAGTAGCCGAATACCTTTGAAACTGGCTGTAATGGCGATGCTCATCAATTTCAATTGATTAATGCAATGTACCATGTATCTTTGGCACAGTCTATATTGTCAAGGAGCCTGTCGGATTATGCCCTTTTTCCCCATCTCTGCGTTTTTTTCGAAAATTAATGCTCGCAATATCAACTATATGGCTGCGCTTAATTTTCGAAAATGCCTTGATCTGAGAAAAAATTTCTATAACCCGACAGACTCCTAGGAAGGAAAAAGCGAGAGATTGTGCGGGGCATTGATTCAAAACAAGAGATAAAAAAATGTCCCGGTGGGAGGACCTGAGGCCCGGGGCGTAAAGAGAACGTTTCTGTTCATTTTTCAAAACACGAGGTAGAGGATGGCACTCAACCAGTTCAGTGGAACAACTCGATATGTGCTCGATGAAGAGCTGTCAAAAATAGTCAATATTTCCATGGCTCTGGAGATGCCGCTCCTCTTAAAGGGGGAACCCGGCACCGGCAAGACCATGCTGGCCCACGCCATCGCCGGGAGTCTGGCGATGCCGCTCATTATCCTCAATGTCAAATCGAATATGAAGCTGGTTGAGGCCCTCTACCAGTATGATACCCTGACCCGGTTGAACGACAGCCGTTTCGGCGATTCGCAGCGGGATGTCAGCGATATTCATGAGTATATCCGCATGGGCAAGATCGGCCAGGCCTTTACCTCGGAGGAACGGGCCGTGCTCTTGATCGACGAGATCGACAAGGCCGAGACCGAATTCCAGGACGATATGCTCGATGTCCTCGACCAGATGCAGTTCGATATCATCGAGACCGATGACGTGGTTCGGGCCAGGCAGCGACCGGTAATCATCATCACCTCGAATGCCAAGAAGGATCTGTCCGATCCCTTTCTCGGGCGCTGCAACTTCCATCACATCGCCTTCCCTGAGGCCAAAATGATGCGCCGGATTATCGACGCTCATTTCCCGGATATCCCGCAAAGGCTGGCCGAAAACGCCATCCGGACATTCTATGAGCTACGCGGAATTGAAGGTATCGAGAAAAAACCAGCCACCCGGGAGCTGATCAATTGGCTCAGGGCCCTGCAGGCCGATCCGGATTTCAAAAAAGGCGAGCTGTTGGAAAAAGAGATCCCCTATCTCGGGGTCCTCTTCAAAAAGAGTGGCGACTACCTGAAATCTGCCAATCTCATCATGAAACGGGGCTTCTTCCGCTGAGCAGGGGAAACCAATGTTTATCCGCTTTTTCTATACCTTGAAAGAGGTCGGTATTCCGGTGAGTCCCACCGCCTTTTTGCTGTTTCAGCGGGCGATGCAGGCAGGCCTTGTCAATTCATTGGGAGATTTTTATACCGCCGCCCGGACCATCCTCGTCAAGAGTGAGAAGTATTTCGATCTCTATGATCAGGTCTTTGCCCACACCTTCGAGGGCGCTGAGCTGCCGGAGGGGAGCGATGCGGATTTTGATCTGGTCGCCGCCGGTATGCTCGATGAATGGCTGAAAAATCCGCAGAAACTGGCTCAGGCGCTGGGACTTGACGAGCGCAAACTCGCCTCGATGTCGCCTGCCGAGCTGCTTGACTATTTCAAGAAGAGACTGCAGGACCAGAAGGGCCGTCATGAGGGCGGTTCCAAATGGATCGGCACCGGCGGTACCTCGCCGACCGGTCATTCCGGCTATCATCCCGGCGGCATGCGGGTGGGTGGCGAGTCGATGAACAAGTCGGCGGTGAAGATGGCCGGGGAACGCCGCTTCAAAGACTACTCGACCGATGGACCACTGACCCGGCGTTCGCTGGCCGAGGCCCTCAAGCGGTTGCGCAATCTCGTACCACAAGGGGCCAGGGATAAGATCAATGTCGACGACAGTATCTACCGGACCATCAAAAATGGCGGCGAGATCGAACTGGTATTTGAGCGGGCGGTGGTCGACCGGTTGAAGATTGTCCTGGCCATCGATAACGGCGGCTGGTCGATGGATCCCTATGTCGATGTCGTCCAGACCCTATTTGCCTACGCCAGAGCCCAGTTCAAGGATCTGAAGACCTACTATTTTCACAACACCATCTATGATCAACTCTGGGAGGATGCCGGGCGGATGCGCAGGCCGGTGCCGGTCGAGAATCTTGCCCGTCTCGATCTCGATACCCGCCTGATCATCGTCGGCGATGCCTCGATGGCGCCCTACGAACTCATGTCGACGGACGGCTCGATCTATGCCTTCGAGCGCAGTGGCAGGGCGAGCATCGAGCGCCTGCGCCTTCTCGCCGCAACCTTCCCGCACGCCGTCTGGCTCAACCCGATCCTGAGGCGGGACTGGCAGGATACCCGCACCATCACCCTCATTGGTAGTATCTTTCCGATGTTCGAGCTGTCGCTCGATGGTCTGGAGCAGGCGGTGGCCTTCCTGATGCGCAGATAAAAGTGTACGCCTGAGGAAAACCGGAGCCTGTCCCGCACATTCATTCCCATTACTGCTCGTGGGCTTGACTATTGGTCTTGAGCAGGACAATATCAACCCTGCGATTTTGCTGGATTCCCTCCTCCGAATCGTTCTCACCGACCTGGAAAATCGATGCTGCGGGAGCATGCGGGAAGGTGTAGCAGATGGCCCGGTACAATAAAAGACAGGGCGTCAGGAAGAGGTTGGGGGAATGAGCTGAAAAGGATTTTGCAAAAATAATGAATAAATACCAGCAGTATAAAACCCCCTTGGATTCTCATAATCGAGTATCCAAGGGGTAAACTTTCTGATCGTCGTACTTACGCAATAATCACAAAGTCTGCGGCAGAAATTGCCGGTCGGGCCGTCAAAGTGGCAAACTGCACGGCAACACTGGCGCCATTACCGTCTGCGTCATAGAGAAGGGCACCTGTTGTTTGGTTATAGAGGATATAATCATTGCTATCTGCCGCGGTTGCAGAGAACCTGAGTTGACTTGGGGCCAAAGTTCCGATGGTAAGTTTTGTGAAAATGGTTTTGTCTAATCTGATGGTATCATCAACACTGCTGAAATCAGCAATGGAATCTGTATTTGTGGTGCTGTTCAAAACGGTATCGAACAGGAAGGAGTCTTGGCCGGTTCCACCTGTCAGATTGTCATTTCCCAATCTACCATTGAGTATATTGTTGCCGGTATTACCGGTAAGATAGTTGTTACGATTATTCCCCGTACCATTGAGTGCAAGAGTGCCACTGAGCGTGAGGCATTCGATAAAAAGTCCACTTGGATATAAACTTACATTCGAATCAAGGGAATAGCTAACTGAGCTGAAAACCCTATCATATCCTCCTGCATCAGAAGAAGGGATATAGTTCCCTTCCGAATTTTCAGCCCATATGGCGTCGGTCACAAAATCTCCGACTGAATCGACATAAAAGGTGTCATTGCCTGCGCCACCGGACATCATATCATTACCAGTGCCGCCAATAAGTGTGTCATTACCGGCTTCGCCACCTAGTTCATCATCACCACCTGCACCATTAAGAACATTGTTGTTTTCATTGCCATAAATCTCATTGCGGATCGCATTTCCGGTACCATTAAGGGCGGCAGAACCTCTCCAGAGATCTAAATTTTCGACATTTGCCCCCAGGGTAAAGGAAGCGACTGCGCTTAGAACCATATCATCCCATCCCTCATTCAGGTTTTCGATGACAATAGCTGTTCCAGCAGTGACAAAGTAACGATCATCACCGGTTCCGCCGTACATAGTGTCATTGCCAAGATTGCCAGACAACCGATCATTTCCAGTTCCACCATAAAGGGTGTCATTCCCGGCTCCGCCCTCCAAGTTATCATTGCCGGCACCACCATTGAGGATATTGGCATATCCATTGCCTTGAATGGTATTATCAAGTCCGTTACCTGTTCCATTGATGGTGGAAAAACCTTTAAGACGGAGATTTTCCACATTCGCGCCTAGGATGAAAGATGCTGTGCTATTGACATTATCCCATCCCTCATTCAGGTTTTCTCTTACAATATCAGCTGAATTATCAACATCGTAATTATCACCATCAGCTCCACCAGCCATGGTATCAATGCCAAGTCCGCCTTCTAAATTATCACTTCCTATTCCACCGTAAAAGGTGTCATTGCCACTCCCACCATACAATCTGTCATTACCTGCAAGCCCACTGAGAATATTGTTGCCTGTGTTGCCATCAATCTGATTGTCAAGTTCATTGCCCGTGCCAGTGATGGCCGCAAAACCTTCCAGAGCGAGCTCCTCTATATTCGCTCCCAGAGTGAAGGAGACGGTGCTGTTGACCCGATCCCATCCCTCATTTTGCAATTCGATGACACGATCAGCTAGATTGTCCACATCGTAATGGTCATCGTCGGTGCCACCATACATAGTATCACCGTCAAGTCCGCCATCTAACTCATCATTTCCTGCTCCACCCTTGAGGATGTCATTGCCACCATCACCATCCAACCTATCCTCACCTGCAAGCCCACTGAGAATATTGATGCCTGAATTACCATCAATCTGATTGTCAAGTTCATTGCCCGTGCCATTGATAGCAGCAAAACCTTCCAGAGTGAGATCTTCGACATTCGCTCCCAGAGTGAAGGAGACGGTGCTATTGACCCGATCCCATCCCTCATTTTGCAATTCGAAGACACGATCAGCCAAATTATCAACAACATAATTGTCGCCGTCGGCTCCGCCATACATGGTATCAACGCCAAGGTCGCCATCTAAATAGTCAGATCCCGCTCCACCGAAGAGGGTGTCATTGCCTTCATTGCCGTCAAAATGGTCATTTCCTGCAAGTCCGGTGAGAATATTAATGCCTGAATTACCTTCAATGTGGTTGTCCAGAGCATTACCCGTGCCATTGATAGCGCCTAACCCCAAAAGTTCGAGTCTTTCGATATGAGCTGCCAATGTATACGTTGTGGAGCTTCTGACGGTATCCCAACCTTGATTCTGGCTTTCTACAACACTATCCGTTGCTGAATCGACATAATAGGTATCGTCGCCTGTCCCACCATGCATGGTGTCATTGCCAGTTCCGCCTATGAGAGTATCGTTACCGTCATTGCCGTACAATATATCATTATTTTCTCCACCATATATTCTGTCATTTCCGTTGTTTCCGGAAAGAGTGTCGGTGCCTTTTTTTCCGTAGATTTGATCATCTTCCGAAGAACCCGAAAAAATATTATTATTGTCATCAAGATACGTAATTGCCATAATTCCCCCTTGTTGATAGTCAGAACTTAAGCTGTAACACTCTGAGAAGAGTGTTTGAGAATAATACTACGGTAAGTTGATAACAAAAAGCTACAATGAATGCAACTTCCTACCAGGAATGAGGGAGGAAATTATAAACCAATTTGCTCAAATACTCCGATGCCAAACCTACGCATTCACAGTAATGTCCGGATGGAAACGTGCAGTATGTGAAGTGATGCTGGCATGGCAGTTCAGGTCGCCACCCTCACCACAAAGCCCGCAGGGCTTACAGTGATGTCTCAAAAAATACGACAAGGTTATGGTGCAGATCGGCCGTTTGAGACAAAAATATTCCAGGGCATCCAAACAATATACGATCTCCGTCGAAAAAGACGATACCACTGGCAATGCCACGAAAATCACCTGGCAACAGAAGGCGGTGGAGAACACAACAGACAGCTACCCTGGAGTCTACTGCCTGCGGACAAGTCATGCCGACTGGGATGAATCCTTGTTGTGGGACACCTATACTATGCTGACGGATCTTGAGGCGGTATTTCGGTCGTTGAAATCCGAACTTGGCTTGCGGCCGATTCATCATCAAATAACCGACAGAGTATCAGGGCACCTGTTTATTACGGTTCTGGCATACCATCTGGTGCATACCATACGGGTTAGGTTGAAGCAGGCAAACATTCACAGCAGCTGGTCGAGTATCCGAAAACTCCTGTCAACCATGTGTAGAGTGACAGTATCTATGCAGTGCAAAAGCGGCGATACTGTTCATGTCAGAAAAAGCACCCGACCTGAGCCGAAGCAACAAGAAATATTTTCAGCACTTGGAGTGAAAAGCTCCCCTGGTCAAACGGTAAAAACGACAATATGAAACAAAACAAAAGAAGTAGTGCCATAAAGACACTTGGTGTGGCGGTAAGCCATTGTTATTACAGGATTTCATCTTCAGCTCTCACAAAGTTGGGCTAAGGCGGGAACTTTGAGAGGGCGGATGAATAGACGGGGAATCAAGTATGGCAGAAAAAAATGAAGGGGTAGGCCCTTAATCAGATCGCCAATTTTTCATGACCTGTTTGCGGAAAAACGGACAAGTCTATTCACATCCCTGGAAAAACAGCATGTGGCACACTGTGGTACAAAACTAAGATCTTTAGATTATAATTAAAAATATCTTTTTTATATCGTATAGTTAGTATGATTCTTGCATGAGTTTTAGTATTGCCCTGGCAGGGTAATGAACTGGAACTGTTTTCTGGAAAGAGAACCCTTCAACCACAACCTGATGCAGGAGGAAATGCCATGATAAACGCGGAACAGTTGCATGAATTTGTTGCAATGTGGAAATGGTTGAGTGCGCATCCAGTCAATGATCGGGCCTACTACCTGAAATATGTGGTGAAAGGCAAGTCGGCATGGATCAACGATTGTCCGATTGCCACCGGAGAGGGCGCGGCGTGCACCGGTTGCCACATGTTTTGGCCCGGCGAGAACGGCAATCTCTGTTCAGACAGCCAATCGCCTTTGAGCCACTGGCAGGCAACCAGTGTCGAGCAGCCGGATCTGCGGATCTATTATGCCGGAAATGTTGGCACGCTTGGGCTGCAGGCGCTGCGCAGCCTCGGTGTAAAGGCTGGCACCCTGCCAGAATGTTGATGTAGATCGACCTGACACGGCAGGGGGGGCTGCAAATCGCAAGCCCCCGCAGGTATTGCTCGGCTGGATCAGGGAAAACTGCAGAGAAAAGAGATTCAGGCCAGTTCATCAAAACGGCAACTGAGGACAAGGTCGCCATCTTCGTACTGGGTCTTGACCTTATAGGGCAGCGATTTAAAAAGGTGGATCATGCCGGTATTGCTCGGGAAGGTATAGGCGATGAGACCTCGCATGCCGTTTTCCCGGCTGGCGGCGGCCAGTTTCTTCAGGAAGATCTTGCCGAGTCCCTTGCCCTGGTAATCCGGGCTGACCGAAAAGGCCACCTCGGTCATGTTCGAATCCTTCAGCATCATGCTCTCGGCGACACCGACCACCCGACCGAAGCCGAATTCGCCCACCAATGCCACGAGCGTCAGGTCGTGCACATAGTCGACCTGCGAGCGGGCCTCCACGTCTGAGCGACCGAAGATGGTCTTCTGGTGAAAAAATCGGGAGAACACATCCTCTTTCGGCAGGTTGTAGTAATGCTCCTGAATACGTCGTTCATCCACCGGTTTTGATGGCCGGAAGGTGATTTCCTCACCCTTGATCACGACGGTCTCTTCGAGCTTCACCGGATAGACTGCCCTGACTGCCTCACCGAGAGTCCTTTCGCTGCCGATCAACCCCTGCTCCTTGGCGGCTGCAAACAGCTCTTCTCTGAAGTCAGGATGGGCGATGCTGATCATGGCGATGGCGCGTTCCTGCAGGCTTTTGCCGAAGAGGTTGACTGCCCCGTATTCGGAAACGACAAAGTGGACATCGCCGCGCGGCACGACGACGATCCTGTCAAAATGTGGAAGGATGTTTGACTGTCGGCCTTCGGGTGTTTCGCTGGTCGAGAAGATCATGATGATCGACTTGCCACCCGGTGAACGGCGGGCCCCCCGGACAAAGTCGGGGATGCCGGAGACTCCGGCAAAGCGGGTGATAACCGAGGCCTCGGCTGCAACTTGGCCGGTCAGATCAATGGCCCGGGCGACGTTCATCGAGACCATGCGGTAATGCTGGGCGATGATAAAGGGGTCGTTGACATAATCGGAGGGGTGAAAGTCGATGGCCGGATTGTCGTTGAGAAATTCATAGAGATTACGGCTGCCGATGGCCATCGAACCGACCATCTTGCCCTCGTTCAATCCCTTCTTGCGGTTGTTGATATTGCCGATGGCGTAGAGGTGCATGATGTCATCGGTGATGAATTGGGAATGGATGCCCAGATCGTTTTTGGTGGAGAGGGCCTGCACGGTGGCCTGGGAGGCGGCATCCAGACCGATCTGCAGGGTTGAGCCGTCCTCAATCAGCCGGGCGATATGGCGGCCGATCTGCAGGGCGACCTCGGAATGTTCTTTGGTCGGCGGGATTGACAGAAGCTCTTCTTCATACTCGACCAGCACATGCACGTCATTAACATGGAGAAAGCCCTGGCCCATGACCCTCGGCATGCGCGGGTTGATCTGGGCGATGACGAGATCGGCGGAACGAGCGGCGGCAAGCGTCACGTCCACCGAGATGCCAAGGCTCATCCAGCCGAAGTCGTCCGGTGGTGAAACCTGGACCAGGGCGACGTTCAGCGGCAGTTTTCTGGTGAGAAACAGGCTCGGCACATCGGACATATTCATCGGGGTGACGAAGCGTTTGTGCTTGGCGATGGAGGGATCTCTGGTCGAGCCCAGGTAGATCGAGCGGATGTTGAGGCTGGTGTCTTTCGTCCGATCGGCGATGGCAGTCAGTGAAGAGGTTTCCTGGCCAAGCAGACGAACAATCTCCAGTCCACTGAAATTATTTGATCTTTCTGCCAGTGCCTGGACCAATGCCTGTGGTTCGCCGCAGCCCGAGCCAATAAACACCCGGTGGCCTGAGAGTATCATGGCAATTGCCTCCGCAGGCGTCGCCTTTTTTTCCACATATTTGTCTGCCCAGTATTGAGAAGTCGGCATGGTTGATCCTTATTCTATGCTGCTTGATTGTCAGTTTCGAAAGCCCTGGTTACAGTGATTGCCCGGCCTTGCGGTATGGTTGCCCGGCCATGCAGGATATGAAAAGATTATAGCATATTTCAGGTTCAAAGTGAATTGAGATAGCGCTTATCAACCATCCCCCTTTGATATTTTAAAAGATCCGGGCTATCTTCCCAGAAAGAGGGAGAGAGCTTGATTTAGAAATGGAATAAAGCCCGGCCATTTCCGATCACCTTTCCTGTGTGGGGAAATGGCCGGGAGTTGGTGGCGCGTGGTAAGGGAAATTCATGAGAGTTGCGGTTTTTTCTGATATACATGCCAATCTGGAGGCCCTTGAGGCCTTTTTTGCGCATGCCGAGAGCCGGCAGATAGACAGCTTCATGTGCCTTGGTGACATTGTCGGGTACGGAGCTGATCCCAACTGCTGCATTGATCTGCTGCGATCCGTGCCGGATATCGGTTTTATTCTCGGTAATCATGATCATGCCGCAGTCAGTCCAGCCTACAGCATGAGTGGAGATGCCCGTCTGGCGATCCAGTGGACAAAGAAGACACTGACGGAGGACAACATCGCTTTTCTGAAGACCATGGAGGTCAGCAGAAAATGGCGAGACGTGCTGTACTGTCATGCCAATCCCTACCGACCTCTGGAGTGGTATTATGTGGAAGAGAGGGAATATATCACACGATCCTTTGCCAGGAGCAAGGCCAAGATACTCTTTATCGGCCATACCCATGTGGCCGCAGCTATCACCCGTAAGAATTTTTTCTGTGTCTATGTGCGAATGCCCCAGGATCATACAGTGGTGCCCGCAGCCGAGCTGAACAGGCAGATCTTCAATTGCGGCAGCATCGGCCAACCACGAGACGGAGACCCGAGGGCCTCGTATCTGATCTATGATTCGGACAGGCAGATAGTCGAATTTCACCGGGTCGTCTATGATACCGAAAAGGCGGCGGCCAAGATCATCGCTGCGGGTCTGCCGGAGTCGCTGGCCTTGCGTCTGGCGGTAGGATTGTGATCGGCAAAATTTCAGATCAGCCGACAGACCAGTCTCCCCAGGGGGCTGCAGGAATGATCTCTCCTTTGCCAAAGGTCGGCAACGCCCTCAGCAAATCATTCTGCATCTCTATGGCGTCGGCGTAACGCCTGTCCGGATCTTTCTGCAGGCATTGCACAATTATCCGGTCGAGTTCGACCGGAACTCTGGGATCGATGAGACGGGGAGGAGGGATGTCCGTATCAATTATGACATCCATGGGATGAGGACTGTTGTCGCGGCTAAAGGGTACCCGCCCGGTGGCAAAAATATAGAGGATCACCCCCAGTGACCAGACATCGCTGGCCAGACTGCTTTGCCCCCGCAGCTGTTCGGGAGGCATATACTCCAGTGACCCTTCTGAGACGCTATCGGGTTTTTGCCAGGAGAGATCCCGGGCAATACCGAAATCGAGGAGTTTGAGTTTGCCCTCCTGGGTGACAAGGATGTTTTCCGGTTTGATATCCCGGTGCATGATCCGGTGGTGGTGCGAATAGGCGGTGACCGCCAGCAATTGCAGGAAAAGGGCCTCTTTCTGGCCGGCCGTAATGCCCCTTTCCAGGAGCTGCTGCAGGGTCTGGCCGTCGACATACTCCTGTATGAGGATGTATTTGCCGTCCTCTTTGACGATTTCGAGGAGTTCCGCGATATTGGGATGATGGATCAGGCGTTTGAGGATGGCCGCCGATCGCAGGGCGCGGATGTTCATTCCCCGATCATGGGGAATCTTGGCGACGGCCAGCTGTTCTCTCCCGACTTCCTGCACCAGCCAGACATCGCCGAATCCGCCGCTGCCGAGCTTGCGAATCTGCCGCCACTTGTAGAAGATGGGCCCGGCGTCTTCCTCCTGAGTCAGGGAACGGGGTGAGAAAAAGCCGATCCCTTCCTGCAGGCGGCCCACCAGGCGTCGCCAGAGGTTTTTCTTGCTCTGTTGGCCGTGTTCATCCCAGGGATAGGAAGGTTTGGGTGATTGCACCAGGGCCTGGCCCCATTCCAGCAGAATGTAGAAGCGTACGGAGAAGCTGTCTTCGTCAAGCGGCAAGAGGCTATAGTCGTCGGCGCCGGCCTGCACATAGTTTTTGATCCGGCGAGTGGAGGCCTCCGGTACCAGGACCAGCAGGGGCACCGGCCGACTGAGCAATTCACTGATGCGCCGGATGAGCCGGTCCTGGCGACCGCATTTTTCATCAGCGTGGAAAACCGCCAGACAGATCTCTTTATCCGTGAAGACTGTTCCCGGATTTTTGAGATCACTGATCGCAATCGGGCAGGCCTCGATGTCGAAGACTGAGATGAGTTTTTTTATGAGGGCGGTCTCCTCCGGCAGGAGTCCTGCAAGAAGCACGGCCTGGGATGTCGTCCTGGAATGAGCCATTGCGATTGTCATCGGTTATGGCGGTGATCGACGGAAATCATTATCGGCCTGGCTGAAATGGTGGCAGAAAACCAATTGACTCCGACAATCTTTACCCTTCAGCGTATTGTATCTCTTGTAGGAGAAAAAGAAAGGCTATCGTGCTGTTTTACGAATCATCGCTCAGGAGTGTTGCATGAAGATCGAACGGCTCTTGACTACGACTGTCATGTTGCTCAACCGAAGAAAGGTCACGGCCAGGGAACTCTCCGATACATTCGATATCTCTCTGCGCACCGTTTACCGTGATATCGAAACCCTCAATGCCTCCGGGATTCCGGTAGTATCCTCCGCCGGCTATAATGGCGGGTTTTCGATCCCCGATAATTATCGGCTGAGCCGGCAGCTCCTCACCTTTGAGGACATGCTCGCTATTTTGACCACTCTCAAAGGTGTAAATTATACCCTGAAAAATCGCGATATTGACCGCGTAATCGAGATAATAACCGCCCTCATTCCAGCCGACAAAGAGGCCACCTATCAACGCCACACCGATTCTTTTCTGATCGATATCAGCCCCTGGGGCGACACGAGAGGCCAGGAGAGGCTGATCGGCGAGATTCAGCAGGCCATAACGGCTTCCCGTCTTCTGCATTTTGACTACAGCGGTGCAAACGGTGAGACGAGCAGGCGCTTCGTTGAACCCCATGCCCTGGTGCAGAAGAGCTTTATCTGGTACCTCCTGGGATTCTGCCGACTGCGGGGTGCTTTCCGGGTGTTCCGACTTTCGCGAATAGATAATCCCACTCTTCTTGACGAACATTTTCTGCGACGCGCCATTGAGCCACGGCAGTTCTTTCTGCCTGAGAATGACAGTCGCCAGCTGGTAACGGTCAGCCTGCGGTTTTCTGAAAGGGTGCGGGTCAGGGTGGAGGAAGGCTTCAGTTCGGAGCAACTCTGCCTGGTTGACGACGGTTCGCTTATCGCTACGCTCTCCATCCCGGAAGATGACTGGATTCCGGCCATGATCCTGAGCTATGGCGATGATGTTGAGGTCCTTGCGCCGCAGTACTTGCGGGACGCCATACAGGAAAAAATCAGCAGCATGCAGAAAAAATACACGAACTTGACATAATGCTGTCACAAGGGTTGGTTATGCTGTCGCCATATGGATTTTCATTGATTTCAACAAGGAGGCAGTATGGAGACGGTACGAAGAGAGGGATTCCCGGTTTCGGGAGTTACGGTACGAACCAGTAACAGCGCAGAAATGCAGCCGCAGACGGCGAAGATCGGCGGACTCTGGCAGGAGTTTTCCCGGCAACTGGCCCAAAGGGGCATAACTCCTGCTGCGGTATATGGGGTCTACGATAATTTCGAGTCGGATGAACGAGGGGCTTACGATATTACCGTGGCGGCGGGAGATGATCCTGCCTTGCCTTTTGCAGAGCGGAGAGTGATCCCGACCGGCTGGTATCTCAGATTCGCAAAGGTTGGCCCACAACCCCAGACCACGATTGCCCTCTGGCAGGAGATATGGCGGTATTTCGCTGATGCCGAGGTCCCGAAGAGGAACTTCGTCTGTGATTTCGAGGAGTATATTGAGTGCGATACAGTGGCAATCTTCATTGGTATTGAGGAGGGAATATGAATACATCGCCGGATAGCGGGCTCGTTGCAGCCTGCGGCCTCTACTGCGGGGCCTGCCATAAATACAAGAAGGGGAGTTGTGCCGGATGCCGGGAGAATGACAAGGCTACTTGGTGCAAGATCAGGATCTGTACGAAGGAACGAGGTTTTGCCAGTTGTGCCGACTGCCGCGAGTTTACCGATCTGGATGACTGCAAAAAACTGAACAACATCTTTGCCAAATTTTTTGCCCTGGTCTTTCGGTCGGACCGCAAGGCCTCGCTCGGGCGGATTGCCGAGATCGGTATCGAGGCCTATGCAGAGGAGATGCACGGGGAGAAGTTGATGGTGATCAAACGCAAATAAACCAAGAGAGCAAGGTCGATTGTGTACTCCCTGGATTTCAGGCGGGCAGGAATTTTTGTGACGGTCAGAAGAGAGCCATGCGATTTCTTTTGATAAAAGCAATATGTTGCGTGAAATTCACTCATGCAATTGACAAAAAAGGGTTGGGCATCCCCCCTCCGGCAAACCATCAGGTTCTGCGCCCTGATGGTTGCCGCCTGATCTCAAAAGGCCTGCCTTGAAAGGTTCATTTGCTAGGTTTCTGCTTGGGTAAGCTGTCAGCGCACTAACAGCACGGGCACCTTGCAGCGTGCCAGCACCCGAGTGGCCACAGAACCGAGCACCAGATTCAACAAATTGCTGTGGCCGTGCGAGCCCATGATGATCATGTCGTACTTGCCCTCGTCGGCTATCTTGGCGATCACATCGGGCGCATGCCCGGTCTTGCCCTCATAAACCGTAGTCAGATCGTGTTTGGTGGTAAATGTGCGAATTGGCTCGAAAACGGCTTCGGCCGTATCCTCGTAATAGCTCTTGAGCTGCTCGGCCGAGAGCATCGACGCAGCATGCGGCGGGATCAAGGGCACCACCGTCAGAATGGTGTATTCTTGTGGGGCGTTTAACCATTCTTCATGGCTGGCCAGCCAGGCCAGCATGCATTTGGTGTAAGGGCTGCCATCCACGGGGAGCAAAATCTTCATGAGTGTCCTCTTTTAAATAGGGGTTTATAAATAGAATTACTCCTTAACCGTTACCGGAGGAACCTCGCCATCTTCTTTATCCGGCCAAATGATGGACATGACGATTGATACAACTAAAATGGAGGCGATCACGCTCAGGGAGGCGGCGATTGGTATGTGAAAAAAATCTTCAATGAGCATTTTTACGCCGACAAAGCTCAAAATCGCCGCCAGACCATAATGCAGCAGATGGTACAATTTCATCAAACCGGAAATGGTGAAAAACAATGAGCGTAATCCTAAAATGGCAAAGACGTTGGATGTATAAATGATAAATGGATCTTTGGAGAGCGCCAGGACCGCAGGAATAGAATCAATCGCGAAGAGGATGTCTGTGGTTTCCAGCGCCAGAAGAACCGCCAACATCGGCGTGGCAAAACGGATGCCGTTTTGGACGACAAAAAAATTGGCCCCGGAATATTGGCCTGTCACGGGAATAAAAAAGCGCAGTAGTTTTATCGCGATATTCCGATCAGGATGAATTTCGGTTTGTTTGTTCAACGCCATTTTGAACCCCGTAAAAATCAGGAGAACACCGAAAATATACATTACCCAGCTGAAGGTATTGATGAGCGCGACGCCTGCGAAGATAAAGACTGCG
>JAUYSF010000073.1 GCA_030696435.1 Desulfoprunum sp.
CGAGGTGGTCCGCATCCGCTACCAGGAGGAAATCGTTATTTTCGAGCAGGCACTTAATGTGCAGAAGGCTTTAAACGCCTACACCAACAAATATGGCGCAGCCCCCAAAATTCTGGAACAACTCGTCCCAGAATTTCTATCACAACTGCCGGAAATTAAGGATTCGTTTGCCCTCGTCTACGATCAACCAAATCTGCACCTCCAACGCCCAGACAGAACAAAAAAAACTGAATTGGGCATTCCCTGGAAATAACGCGGTCTTGCCTGATGTCTGGTACCCATGCGCCGCCCAGGTCACCGCTGTCAAACTCTAACAGAGCGCAGCGGTGACACCCACCTGAAGAACTTCATCAATACGACTGAAAAACTTGTAAATGACCATGGTAATGACTATGATCATAACAATAAGAGGGTAAGACATGCAAACAATCAAGGCTTCGGAATTCAAGGCAAAATGCTTACATCTGATGGATGAAGTGAGTCGGACAGGTGAAGAAATAATGATTACAAAAAACGGCAAACCTATTTCGATATTAAAGCCGTATCGAACTGTTCCGGCAACGATCTTTGGTTTGCATAAAGGCAAAATACAGAGCAAAGACGACCTGATTGCTCCGGTGGATATTGTTTGGCATGCGGAATAATGCTGCTTCTTGATACCCACGTCCTCATCTGGCTGGACGAAGGAAACCCACGATTGGGAAACATGGCATTGCGGACAATCATCGAATCTCTGGCCGCCGGTCAGCTTGGAGTAGCGACTATCAGTTTTTGGGAGGTTGCCATGCTGATCGAAAAACAACGATTGACCATGCAAACAGAACTTGAGGTGTGGCGATCCGATCTGCTGCAAACCGGCTTACTTGAAATCCCTTTTCGGGGTACAACTGCTCTACGTGCCGGCCAACTGCGGATGTTTCACGGTGATCCGGCGGACCGCATGATTGTCGCTACAGCCATTGAAAATGGAGCCACACTGATGACAGCGGATACAAAAATTCTCTCATGGAACACACTCCACCAAAAGATTGACGCCCGTCAGTAAATGAAGCAAAAACACGCGATATTCCCCTTGCTTATATTGTCCTATCCTACCCTCTTCCAGAACATCCATCGCATCTCCAGAATAGCTTGCAACATAGTTTCAATCAGCTATTCTTCGACTCTTAGGCCCAAGAAAGGGCACATGCAACTTGAATCAACGAAATCTGCAAGCGTCTCAACTCATAAGAAATACGCAGCGGTTTGCAGAAGACGAGAGGTCGACAGGTATGACAGAGAAGAATCTCAAGACCAGGATTGTGGTGACATTTGCTACGATGCTGGTTATGGCCATGTTTTTACAGAGCATTGTCCTTATATTTCTGGGCGTGCGCGCAGCCATACAAGAGGATGTTACGTGGGCCCAGCGTTCCCTGCAGGTTGCCGCCACGCTTGCCACTCGCATGGAAGGAAGAGGCAGGGAGAAGCAGGAGCTGATGACCAGCTATGGACGTATGCATGCAGAGAGTGAAATCTTTTCATGTATGTATGCAGAACTGGCAGGAGAACCGGTCGTAGAAGAATCCCCCTGCACCTTTAGTGATGAACTGCTCAATTTGTCGCAGCAGGCCAAGGCCAAGAAAATACCGGTTGCCGGGTTTGCCGGTGGGGAGTGGCACGTTTTCATGATCAGAAATGAAGTTGCTCTAATGGCTGTACCCTTGATAAATAGGGCAGGGCAGGTGATCGGCAGTATCACCGCAGAGCGATCATTGCTGCCGATATATTTCCGGTATGAACAGGAAACCTGGATTGCTTTTTTCTATCTTCTGGTGAACGCCATAATATTCAGTAGCCTGGGCTTCTTCAGGATGATGCACTTTTTTTTCAAGACATTGGACAAGTTGGTGCAGATGGCTGAAAATTATCGTCTGGATGACCAATCATTGCTTCTCGTTAGTGATGATGAAAGCTCCTTTCGCAATTTGTCAACAAGCCTCAAAACGCTGTTAGAGAGAATTTCAAGAGATAACCGCAAGCTACGGCAAAACGTCAGCGAACTTGAAGGGGTCAATCGAGAACTGAAAGAAAAAAACGACCTCGTCGTACGCTCGGAGAAACTTGCTTCCGTGGGACGTTTGTCGGCCGGTCTGGCCCATGAAATCGGCAATCCCCTGTCAATAATTCAGGGCTTTGTGGAACTGCTTGGTAGAGAGGACCTCACAGAAACCGAAAAAAAACAATTTTCTGAGAAAGCCCATCAGGAACTGGACAGAATAAAGAGACTGATCAAGCAGCTTCTTGATTTTGCCGGGCCAATAGGCTCAAGCAATGGGACCTTGTCCGTCAATACACTGATTTGCGATGTTATAAGCTTTGTCTCAATGGAAAAATCGTTTACCGATTGCCCGATACGTACCCAGCTCCTCTCTGAAGATGATGAAATCGTGGCCGACAAGGATGCCCTTCGGCAGGTCCTGATCAATTGCCTTCTCAACGCGGTTGACGCAACCGCCCAGATGGGCGATAAAGAGAGGGAGATTGTTATTGCCACGTCCAATGAACCGACGAGTTCAATGGCCTCGCTCCTCGTCATCAGCATCAAGGACAATGGCTGCGGCATCGATGAAGATCAGCTGGAATATCTGTTTGATCCGTTTTTTACCACCAAAGAAGTTGGCACGGGAACGGGGCTTGGCCTTTTTGTCTGCCATACAATTATGGCAAGGTTGGGCGGGACAATTACCCTGCGCAATCGGGCTCCCGACGGGGTTGAGGTCAGGATAGAAATACCACTCAGAGCTCGGCCATATCTGGACCACACTGAAAATTAAGAAATTTGTGTTTTCACACCATGGAACATTTGCCGACAAATAACATCCTGATAATAGATGATGAAGTAAACATGCTCGATATGTTATCGGCAACTTTGCGTCGAGAGGGGTATGAAATCGCTACAGCCGTGAATGGACGGCAAGGCATCGAGTGTGCATCAGAAAAATCGTTTGATTGTATCCTCTGCGACCTGAAGATGCCGGTGATGGATGGCTTGCAGTTTTTAGAAGAAGCCAAACTCCGCAAAATTGAGGCCACAATCATCATGATGTCGGCCTTCGCCACTGTCGATACGGCGGTCAGGGCCATGAAATGCGGGGCCTATGATGTCATCACCAAACCTTTTAAGATCGACGAGATCCTCTGCATTCTTGAAAAAGCGGCAGAGAGGATGCAACTGAAAAAAGAGAATCGCCGTCTCCGCCATACAATTCTGGAAATGGAAAAGGGTAGGGGATTTACGGCCATAATCGGTGAGAGTCGGGCTCTGCAGGATGTACTTGACCTAGCGCGGCGGGTGGCCGGTCATGACACGACAGTACTCATTACCGGGGAAAGCGGCACCGGCAAGGAACTTGTCGCCAGGGGCATACATCAACTCAGTAGCAGAAGTGGTGGCCCGTTTGTTTCCATCAACTGTGGTGCCATCCCGGCAAATCTCTTGGAAAGCGAATTTTTCGGATATATGAAGGGGGCCTTTACCGGTGCTGATTCCGACCGAAAAGGTTTGTTTGAGGCGGCGGCCGGCGGCACCTTGTTTCTCGACGAAATCGGAGAACTGCCGCTCGGCTTGCAGGTAAAACTGCTGCGGGTCCTGCAGGAACGCGAAGTCCGGCCGCTTGGGGCGAGCAAAAGTAGAAAGATCAATGTCCGTGTGCTTGCCGCAACGGCCAAAAATCTCGCCGATGAGGTCGGACGAGGGCACTTCCGACAGGATTTGTTTTTTCGAATCAATGTCGTTGAACTCAAGATCCCACCACTGCGCGAGCGTCCCGGAGATATCCCGATTCTGGTGAACTCGTTTATAGCAACGGAGAGCGCCAGGATGAATATCCCTATCAAGGGACTTGTTCCTGGCGCACTTGCCCTGCTCTGCCGTTACTCCTGGCCGGGCAATGTCCGCGAACTCAAGAATGTACTGGAGCATGCCATGATCTATGCCGAGAATGGTTGGGTCAGCCCCGGCAGTCTGCCCGGCCACATCTGCCGCGCGGTGGGCCAACCGGCGGAAAACCTGCTGTCTGCTACCTGTTCTATTAAGGAAGGGAAGGTGGTCCTTGAGAGATATCTTATCGAAAAGGCCTTGACCAAAACGAACGGCAATAAATCGCAGGCCGCAGACCTTCTGGAGATAAGCTATCCCTCTCTGTTAAGTAAGATCAAGGAATACAGAATAGATTTGGATCGGAGAGAAGGGAGTTAAGATTTGCATCTTTTCCCTTGAGGAATTAAGCTTGGGAGGCCTGTCAGCTCCGGATACAGAAATGAGGCTGACAGGCTTTGCATACATACCGGCTGGGATTTTCACCCGAGGGCGCCGAGATGGGGCGCCAGACAGGCTTAATTCACATAGACGCCATTTTTTAACCGAATGGCGTCTTTCCTTTGGTCACCTTGTTTCTTGGATGTGTCTTCTTGCTTGACGTCATCCATTGCCGTAAGACCTTCCGTTTCTCGGATCTCTATCAGCTGGAGCGTATACTGCTTGAATATAATTGTCACCCCATCTCCGACCGTAAAGGCTTCCTTAGCGAGCGAGTCTCCTTTGGAATCATTGAAGAGTGTAGTCGGGACGATCACGTAGTCCTTTCCTGAGATGGTAAGGCTATCCTTGGAAAGTTGGCTGATTTTCCCAGAGGCATTCTCTTTCGGTTCAATACCATTAGCAGTATCTTCCTTTTCGGGATCCACCTGCAAGAGTCCCACGCCACCATCATTGATAAGATTTTCAACCGCAAAGGTAGTAGTAACGCAAAACATCATCGCTACAAACAACACTACGCCCATCTTTTTTGGTATTCTTATTTTAAGCATTCGTTCCTCCGATTTTTCCACAGTGTTGTAGCTGGATTCCGGCCTGAGGTCCGCCGGAATCTTTTCAATAATCTTCTCCATGCCGAAGACTCTCGTCTCTTCTTTAAAAAATGGTGGATGCAAAATACTTCCAGATTATCAGACAGCTTTTTTAGCCTAACGGCGCCTTGCACTGAAATTAATCCTGTCGCCAGTATTTCAGCTTCATTGCATCAACCGGGGCGACAATCTGGGGGTCGGTGCAATCCTCTGGGCAAGAGGTAAAGTTCTCATTACCGTCGCAGGAATCATCTCCACATACGGAGGGAACGTCAACGCTTTCTTCTGTAGGAGTGGAACCGCCTATATCTTGATGATCAACTTCCCCAGCATCACCTGTACCATCGGAGCCGGAAATAGTGAGATTTAAATAGGGGCCAGATGCAATTACGCCTGTAGCAAAGCCGGTAATGTGTAAATTTGTGCGAGTTGTGAGAAGCTCCCTGCCATATTCATCGAATTCCAGCACACCTTCTCCACCGAGGTTGGAACAATCGGAAATAGCGAATCCATAGACAAAGCTCTGGCCCATTGCGCAACCGCCAGCTGGTGAATAGGTCGAAAAGAATACATTGCCGGCTTGGCTTACTGGTGCAGCCAAAACCTTCTCACCCATCACTGATATAACAGAGACATTTCTATTGAACCGAGGATCTATTACCTTCGCGCCGGCGTTTGTCAACCAACCATCGTTATCGTACTGATAGGTGTCTGTGTCAACAAGACACGTTCCGTCGGTATCATAGAAACAGCCATCCCGATCGGTTATCCACAGTGAAAGATCTCGTAAGTAGTACGTTCCATCGTCTGCTACCTTAAACGTGCCGACTGCATCATTATAGAGCGCATTGTCATCATGCGGAGAACCTTCATTGTGGCGAATAAGAAAAGTGCCGGCGATTGCCTTCACATTGCCGAATTTTAGGAGGCTCCGGTTACCATCAATGCTCCAGCCTTGGGCCGGATCATTAAACACCGTCCAATTCAGGATGTAAGTCTGCAGATTAAGAATATCTTGGGTGCCTTTTTTGAGTCGGACGCCGTTGGGCGCCAGCAAAAATCCATATTGATCATGAGGAAGATCAAAACCGAGATTGATGCGCCAATTGAGTCTGAATGCACCAGCAGCTATTTGATCCGTTGTCCATGTAGGGGTATGCACATCGCGAATCGCAGAGTCAAACTCTCTGTCTTCGATTTCAAAAAAATAATTGACCTGAGGTACGCCTAATCCGTCAGCCGTTGAGGTTGGAGACTGTTCATCACCAGTTCCCACTAATATATAGCGTCTGAGGCATCCAGATGCATCTCCCGCACAATTTACGGTGCCTTTTCGTATATCCTGCACCACAGGTCGGTAATATAT
The DNA here is from genome assembly GCA_030696435.1 of Desulfoprunum sp. GTDB lineage: Bacteria > Desulfobacterota > Desulfobulbia > Desulfobulbales > Desulfocapsaceae > Desulfoprunum. Next base: position 6,257 of record JAUYSF010000073.1, read on the forward strand.
CGGCATCTGTTCATCGGCATCAGGGGTGTACAGTGCTGTCAAGTTAGCGGACCATGGAGGCCCAAAGGGTTGGGCTATGTCATCAGGCGGGTCGAAGTTGTTCAGGTCGCTCAACCTCCATACTGTTCCGCTTGTGTCTCCAAAATAGACAGTTTCGATCTTAAGTTTGAGACTCTGATTGACCGCCGCGCACGCAGGAGACGGTGAGAGGGGCGTGTTGGTGCGATAATCAACGAGTTGGCCAATTTTGTTGGCCGGGTAGCCCTTTATCGTCAGTCCACTGGGGACATCATTCACGCTGGAGCCAACCGTGAACTCTTTAATAAGCAATCCGTCGCTGGCCCTGACGATAAAGAACCGATTGCCAACATCTGCATTGAGCGAATAGCCCCCGCCAAAGAAAACTACGCTTGTTCCCACGCCATTGATGACTATACGTCCAAACTCGGGTATTGACCAGGTTTGGCCTAAATCCGGGTGGGTGAACTCCCATAGGGGTTGAGGATTGTCAGGATTCGTAATATCCAGCGCAGTATACGAATTCCCCCCCCGGCGCTGGCCGGCTACCAATATGGTTTTCCATCCTGTTCCGTCAAGTCCGGGAGATGTATCAATATTTGAGGCCTTGAGTGGAAGATCCATGGAAAATTTATGTCCGTCCTTCAATCCCCGTAAATTTCCCAAGACGTTGTTCGGGATATAGCCCCATTTTTCAAAACCACCTGATTCCTCCGGTATAAGTGCTTCTAAAACAGTTGTTCCATCTGCGGCAAGGACGGCCGCTTTGGCTGGACGACCTGCGGCGATGGCTTCAATCATTCCACCGTTCGTTCCAACATAAACCATGGTGTCGCGATTTTTATAGGCCTCTTTGAAGGCACAATAACCCGCCATATTATCCCAGGTTTCACTACCTGTAGGCCCCGTGCATTCACCCTGAACGGGAGCAGTGACAACGACTGGGGCCGAATTATAAATATCAGCCAGCGGCCATTGCGGATCACGATTGCCTTTATATTTATTGAGATCGTAACCGGGATGGTGGATATAGTTTATCACATCTATAGCATCCTGATCATCGCCTATAACGCCATCTCCATTGACGTCTTGCGCGCTCGGAACCAATAAATCCACAGGGTTCACCAAAGACTTTAAGGCGGCAACCTCTGTCGGGTTAAAAGCGACCTTAATATAATTGGGGTCTCCGTTCGCATTGACGCCATCCTGCACATTGGCATACAAGGTCCTTCGATCCAAGGCCGCGGGGCCAACTGGGCTTACCCCCGGGTCGACACGATCCTCGGCAATGATACAACCAGCATCGGCGCTGCCAGGCAGAGCGCCGGTGAGTGGTGGAATCCCGCTACAATTGCTTGCCCAATGAGCGGCTTTGCCGATAATTTTACCATTCTCATCGAGATTCCAGGCCTCAAGGTGGCCTCGCCAGGTCGGATAATCGAAATAGGCGTCATACCGAGTCAAATACTCGTCGCCTTCCTCGGGCGCCCTTGTCACAACAGGCGAGGAGCGGGCGTACTTTCCGCCAAGGATGTCTTCTGTAATATCATGGGCCAGAATGGTGACGAGATCGTCGACGTTATTGGCAAAGTAGGCTTTGGAGGTTCCTCCTGCTTCGGCTATTTGATTGAGAGTGGTTTGGGACTCTCTATCCAGGCCAAATCCAATTACATACACCGAAACCCCAACGTTCTTATTGTCGACTATAAGGTTTTTCAGGTTTTCAGCC
>JAUYSF010000114.1 GCA_030696435.1 Desulfoprunum sp.
TGGCTTGCGCACGCCTCCACCGGCCAGTTTGACAATAATCTGATTCGATTTTTGCAATCTGGTCGTCATCGTTTTAAAAAGATGGATGGAAACATCGGGATATTTTTCAATAATTTCATCGATTTTATCACCGGGATAGCGCTTGATGGTGGATCTTCCCTGGGATACTATGGTCGCCGTTCGCTGTTCCCCGGATATGGCCGCCATTTCTCCAAAATATTCACCTGGTTCCGTCAATTCAGCGATCTTTTTCCCACCTTTGATTACAGAAAGGCCACCCCGGATGAGTTTGAAAAAATCGATATCGGTATTGCCCTCCCGAATGATCTGATCGCCATCTTCATAATTCTCAACATCAGGATTCACCAGATAGGCCGGCAGACTTTCTCTATGGGCAACCGTCCGGCGCAACGCCTCTTCAACGCTGGTTATCCCGTCACGCACTTTTTGGATGGCAGCCTGCCGCAGCGGTGTCATGCCCTCCTGAACGGCAATTTTGCGCAGCTGGTCTTCGGGCACCTCTGCACCCACTGCTTTGGCCACCTCGTCGGTCATCTCCATCAATTCGAAGAACCCCACACGCCCCTTGTAGCCCAAACCATTGCATTCAGGACAGCCGGCTGGTCCATAGGTAACAACCGTCTCAACCTCATCTTCGCGAAAACCGGCTTTAAGGAGTTCTTCCGGGTCATGTTTGACAATTTTCTTACAGCTCTGACAAAGTTTACGGCCAAGGCGCTGGGACAGGACCATGGTAACTGAAGAAGCAAGCATATACGAAGGGATGCCGATATCAATCAGACGGCTGATGGTTGCGGCACTGTCGTTCGTATGCAGGGTGGAAAACACCAGATGGCCGGTCATCGCCGCCTTAATGGCAATCTCGGCTGTCTCCATATCCCGGATCTCACCCACCATGATGATATCGGGATCCTGGCGGAGGAATGCCTTCAGGGCCGCGGCAAAGGTCATTCCCACCTCAGTATGGACGTTGACCTGATTGATGCCCTTAAAGTTAAACTCGACCGGATCTTCAGCAGTAAGAATTTTAATATCTTCGCTGTTCATCGAGTTCAAGGCAGAATAGAGGGTAACAGTCTTGCCGGAACCGGTCGGTCCCGTGACAAGAAGTAATCCCTGCGGTCGGCTCAGGCAGCGTTTGAGCATCTCAAAGGTCTCTTCCTCAAAACCGAGTTTTGTCAAGTCGACATTCAGCGAACTCTTGTCGAGAATTCGCAAAACGACTGATTCACCATAAAGGGTGGGCAGAGACGAAACGCGGAAATCAACTGAACGATTCCGGCCCATGCGCATCTTAATACGACCGTCCTGGGGCACGCGGCGCTCGGTGATATCAAGGCCGGAGAGGATTTTCAAGCGGGCGACCAGGGCATTCTTGATAGTCATCGGCAGGTTCATCGCCTTAAAGAGCGAGCCGTCCTTACGATATCTGACCTGCATGTTCTTTTCATACGGCTCGACATGGATATCCGATACCCCGGATTGCACAGCCTTGATCAGTATGCCATTCACCAGTTTGATGATGGGGGCATCTGAGGCGGCAAACTGATCAAGCTTGTCATCACCGTCACCGGTGTCAATTTCGAAATCATCTGCGGCTTCAGCCAGAATGGAGCCAAAATCATCAACCTCGGTGACGGGAACATCATCGTGCGTTTCTTCTTTGAAGGCAAGCAGCTCTTTTGCCTCCTCATCGCTGATGCCATAGTATTTCTGATAGGCCTCAACGATATCTTTTTCAGTGGAAACACAGACGGATAGCTCCTTACCCATGGCATTCTGCAGATACTCCACAGCCATGGAGTCTGTGGGTTCGACCATGGTGATCTGCAGGGTGTTGCCGGCCATCCTGAGAGGAAACGCCATGTATAATTTGGCGGTCTCGAAGGGTAAGAGTTTGAGGGCGTCCTTGGAAGGAGGCTCATTCTGAATGATTACGGAAGGATAGTTATGCTGCCTGCTGAGAAAGTTGATGACGGTGTTCTCATCAATATACTCGAGCTGTCGGAGGATTGAGCTGAGTCGCCCCCCGTTTTTCTGCAGTTCTTTTTTGGCTGTTTCAAGTTGTGACGGAGTTATATATCCGGCTTTACTTAACAATTCACCAATTTTGAGTTTGCCGGCGCCCGACTGATCTTTGACGGTTTTCTTCATCGAGGAGGGGCCACGACTTGCTGTGCTGGGTAATGCAGCCATATTTGTTCAGTTATTAGGAGAAAAAGCTTTGTAAATCAGCCACTGCTGCTAGAAATTGTCTTACTACAATACCCGTTTATCGTGCTAAATCAAACAGCTAAATTACATATTTCGTCCTATCCTCGCAGGAAATTCGGGCGATTTTCTAAAAAAAACATCTTCTTGTCTCTTCGCTGAAAAGGAACAAAAAGATGTGTATTCGAAACATCATACAGCCGTATGCATGTCCTTTTAGAGCAGCGGATATCTCGTTTTCAGCTCTGCTGCAAATGGAATCATGATTTCTCGCATCGACGGTTCGGCGGCCTGCGAGGTTCTCAGCGCAATGACATGTTTCCATTCGATCAGGTTGCAGTACATGACTATCTCAGTCTTGCACGAATTGGGTAGAACGGTTCGAGCAGCCTGAGGCGTTGAGGTCTCAAGCAGCTGAAGATACAAGCGCTCGGTCTCTTCCATGGCCTGCAGCCAGATGCTGTACTCGACAGTACCTTTTTCATAGAACATCGGTTTGATAAAGGTCACCTGATTGCCGAATTTATCCTGGCTGTAGCGGCAGTAGCGCTGGCTCTCCTGGAGAAATGAACAGGGCCGGTGCCGGACAAGCTCATGGGTGACGGCTCTGTTGACAATAAACTTCACCCCGACATACCGATGCCTGAAAAGAAGCGTCTCCGGCATTGATTCAACCTCGGAGAGGCTGACCTTACGCACCCCGATGGCAGGGTCAGGTTTCAGGGCCAAGCCAGGATCGAAGACACCATCAAATAAATAGGGCGTTCGTTTAACCAGCACCAACAGCATATCGTTGATTAACTGATTGTCGGCATACTGGGTATAGATCTCACGAAAGGCCCGTATGGATCCGGTGATGATACACCCCGATACCGTCCGGTCTATTATAAAAAACTTCGGCTGACAGTCATACAGCTCATACAGGCGTTCCGGCCGGCAGGAAATCTCCAGAGTTGCCACGGCCATCTCGAGTACGGAATTATGACCGTGCACGGCAATTTTCCTGACAAAAGGAACCGCCGAGTCCTCCGTTATTTTGTCTTCACTCTTGTAACAGATCCGCCCGCAGGCCTCAAGGCGCACAGCGAGAGATGATCGGTCAAGATCATCCTGAATTTCAAACGAAGGATCAACAATTTTCATCTCTTCAATTTCCTTTCCAGAAGGGTGACATCTGCCGCAGTGAAGCAATTATTTCAGGCATCTTTTCGAGGACGAAATCGACCTCTTCTTCAGTATTGTAAATGCTTAAAGAATAGCGGATCGAACCATGGGCCGCGGTAAAAGGCACTCCCATAGCCCTCAGTACATGGGAAGGTTCCAATGATCCTGAAGTACAGGCAGACCCCGACGAAGCACAGATATTATAGCGATTCATGTGCAGGAGTATGGCCTCACCTTCGACATATTCAAAGCTAATATTGCTGGTATTGGGCAGCCGCTCGGTCTTGTGGCCGTTGAGCATGGATTGAGGTATGGCGGCCAACAGTCCCTCCTCCAATCTATCCCGCAGGGCCTTGACCCGGGTGTTTTCGTCTTTCATCTTTTCAGCGGCAAGGTCACAGGCCCGGCCCAAGGCAACGATGGATGCAACATTTTCGGTCCCGCCCCGGCGCCCTTTCTCCTGATGACCGCCGAGCAGAAACGGCACAAACAAGGTTCCCCGCCGGACATACAGGACGCCGACACCTTTGGGGGCGTGCAGCTTGTGACCGGAGAGAGAAAGGAAATCGACCTCCAGTTCCTTCAAGTTGATCGGGACTTTTCCGACCGCCTGCACGGCATCCGTGTGAAAAAGAATTCCCCGTTCTCTGGCCATCCTGGCCATCTCGGCAATGGGAAAAATGACTCCGGTTTCATTGTTGGCCCACATGACGGAGACAATGGCGGTGTCTTCCGTCAGTGCTGCCGCATACTCAGCCAGGTCAAGTGTCCCATCGCCTGCCACTTTGAGGCGAGTAACCCGGTGCTTGTGGCCGGTCAGTCTGTCAAGATTTTCACAAAGGCTCTTGACAGCTGGATGTTCGACTCTTGTGGTGACAATATGCCGTTTTTCGGGGAAAGCCTGGAGAGCCGAAAGAATGGCAGTGGAATCGCTTTCGGTTCCGCAGCTGGTAAAAGTAATCTCCCCCGGCTCCGCACCCAAAAGTGCGGCGACCTGCCGGCGGGCCTCCTGTATCGCCATACCGACCTGGCCTCCGAAGGTATGCATGCTCGACGGATTGCCGTAATACTCGCTGAGATAGGGCAACATGGCCTCAAGTACTTCCGGGGCGACCCTGGTGGTCGCATTGTTGTCCATATAGACAACCGCATTCTTTTGCATACTCATCAGCTGTTTTCCTCCACAATCAGGCTATCAAGAACCAGTTCACGGAGTTTCTTCTCAACATATTCCTTGATAGTGGTCTGGGACTTTGAGCAACTTTTACAGGCCCCTCTGAGAGATACGCTGACAAAATCACCATCGACATCAATAAGTTCGATATCGCCGCCGTCTTTGCGCAGGCCTGGACGAATCTCCCGTTCGAGGACTTCTTCGATTTTCTTGATCTTCTGCAGTGTGGTCATCCTGCGTGGCTTTTCGATGGGCTTGAGCAACTCGACCTTTTTGCCGGAAACCGTCTGCTGGAGGAGCTGTCTGAGCTTGTCCTCGCATTTACCACAACCGCCTCCCGCCTTGGTAAAATTGGTGATTTCCTCAACTGAACGCAAATTCGATTCATTGATCGCCCGGATAATCTCCAGATCAGTGACCCCGAAACACTCGCAGACTACTTCACCCTCGGCCATCGGCAAGATCATCCCCCGGTAGTCGGCGATTGCCGCTTCAAGGGCCTCACGGCCCATCACTGAGCAATGCATTTTCTCCTTGGGCAGGCCACCCAGATAATCAGCAATGTCCTCATTAGTGATCTTGGCGGCCTCGTCAAGATGTTTACCCTTGACCATTTCAGTCAGAGCGGAAGATGAAGCAATGGCACTGGCACATCCAAAGGTCTTGAATTTGGCCTCGGTAATGACCCCCTTGTCATCCACCTTGATCGTCAGTTTCAAGGCATCACCGCAGGCCAAAGAGCCTACGTCACCTGTGCCATCAGGTTTTTCGACCTCCCCAACATTTCTCGGGTTTAAAAAATGTTCCTGTACTAACTCCGTATATTCCCACATAAAGTTACTCCTGATTCCTGTTATTATAGAATAAAACTGCTCATAGGTGACAATAATACCTGAGACTTAAAAAGCAACCGTGTTTTCATTGCAGGCCGTAAGCCCGACCTGAACAAAGACCTGTGTTCACGCTTACAGCAGTCCTATTTCCGCAAGCATGGCCCTGGCCGCCTGAACAAGCCCCGCAGTGCCGTCAGCTGTGCGTGATTCAACATAAAATCGGATCTTCGGTTCAGTCCCCGAGGGCCGGATCATCAGCCAGGAGCCATCTTCAAGTATCATCTTGCGGCCATCAAGGGTAATGACATCCCGGATGATTTTCAGTTCGCTGCCGACCTGAATGGCCTTTCCCGGACCGTACTTTTCAAGCCCTTGCAGGATATCCAACAGTTCTTGGCCCTTAATCTGAACAGTGACACCATCGCGATCCGGATAGTAGGCCCCGTAGGTCTTCTCGAGCCCCTCCAGATATTCGCCCAGATTCATATTGCTGGTCATGACCATATCAAGGGCCAGGATCAGACCGATATAAGCATCCTTCTCAGGTGTGTGGCCAATTATGGAAATTCCGTCTGACTCCTCAAAGAAAACCAGAGCCTTGCCGATTACCGGTTTAAATTCCTTGAAACCGACCCGGGGCTCAAACAAGGCCTCGCCAAAGACCTCTGCCAGCCTGTTGGCCATGTTGGAGGTGGCGACTGTCTTCGCTACCATTCCCTTCTTGCCACGATATTCATGGAGAAAATGATAGGCCATGGCGCCAAACTGATTCATACTTATCTCGGCTGTGCCATCGGTGAATCTGATTCTGTCGCCATCCGGATCAATGATTGCCCCCAGTTTCAAACGCTCTTTCCGCCCCTTGAGCACATCAACCACCCCTCGCATATTGGTCGAAGAAGGCTCAGGCGAGATGCCACCAAAGGTGACATCCGCGGTATCTCTCAGGGTCAGCAGGCGCTCACAGGCTCGGCCTGCAAAAATTTCGCGGATATGCAGGCGACTGGCCCCGTGCACCGAATCAACAGCCACCACAATATCCTCGCGCTCTATGAAGGTGTCGATAATTGCATCCAGATCGAGACCGTGGACTTGGTAGTTTCGGCGGACAAGATTTTTCCAGGTTGCCAGAGAATCAAATCTGCGCAGAGCGTCAGTCTCGGACAGTTGACCGGTGAATTTGTGGCCTGCCGGGAATACCGAGGCATCGCCGGCCATAAGCCTTCTGGCGTTTTGGGTAATTCGCTCTGTAAGGGGAGCTGCTGCAGGACCAGCATCGGCAGCATTATATTTATAGCCACCATATTCCAAAGGATTGTGAGATGGAGTGAGATTGATGGAGAAGGCCGCACCACGTTCGAGTACGGCCGCAGACAAGACGCCTGTCGTCGACTCCCCGGCATAGTGCACAGTGAACCCTGATCGGATGAGGACCTGAACTGCCGCTGCGGCGAGGGTCTCGCCGGCAAAGCGATTATCGAAACCGACCACACATCCTCTTTGCCGGGCTTCGTCATAACTCATAACACCAAGCAGGGACGCAAGCGAACTATCGGTTTCAAGGGTGGCATAGAGTTCAACAATGGCGGCGGTG
>JAUYSF010000244.1 GCA_030696435.1 Desulfoprunum sp.
GACCGCTTCATGGGGGATGCGGCGCGTCCGCAGATAGGCGAAGTCGCCGCCGGTACCTACTGTTGTGCCATAGCCGTTGATGACTCTGCGAATGCGCTCGGCGCAGACATCGCGGCAGATGTTTTTCTCCGGATTATCGGCGGTGGCCTCGGTGGCCGAGACCATGATGAAGCGCCGATTGCCACCATCCTCCCGGTTCAGCTCCAGCACCGCCTGGGCGGTGGTGCCGGACCCGGCGAAGAAATCCATGACGAGATCGTCTGATCTCGTCGCCTGTCGCAAGAGATTACGGATAAGAGTGGGAGGTTTTGGAAAGTTGAAAGCTTTATTGCCAAGAATCTCAGATACTGCATCTGTTCCCTCACCACCACGTGGGGTGCGAAGCAGTTCAAGTTCTTCGGAGTCTTCGTCAAAGAGAAAATTTATATTTTCATTGATTCCCGCGATCCAAGAGGAAACCGGAGAAAACATCTTGGTTTTGCCTTTCAGATATGACTTCTTGGATGGTCGTCCGGGGGCGATCGGCTTGCCTACCCAGAAATCAAGGTGCGGCATCTCTTCGTTGAGAAGCGGTGATTTCTTCTTTGGCAAGACCGGCCCATTACCGGCACGAATCGCTGCAAGCAACTCGTCCTTGGTTGAAAAAAACATGACAGCGTCAGGTTTGCACTCCGGGAAGATGATCAAATTGCGCCGTATATACTCCTCAATCGTTTCGGAACGGATTTTTGAATTTTCTTTCAATCGGGTTTCAGTAGAATATCGCCATACGGTATTAGGGTCGCAGGGATACCAATAGCCGGTTTTCGGATTTTGAATCGGATAGTAGAGATTTGCTCTTTCCTTGTATGTTTTATTGCAAGTTATCGGATCTGCACACCACCGGCCATTCGGGTCATTGTCTGGATTGCGATACTTGTCGGTATTGAGCGGCTTGCCGTTGAACGAGAACGCCTTGCCGCCGTACACCAGCACATGCTCATGCACCTGGCTGAAATTACCTCCGGCGTCATTACCGGTATCCTTGGTTCTCCATGTGAAAGAACCGATTCGCATTCCCGGAAACGCCTGATCCAGCAACAATTCCAGTTTGGCGCGATTTTCATCGTTGATGCAGACCAACAGCACCCCATCTTCGGCCAGCAGGTCACGGGCGAGCAGAAAGCGCCGGTACAGGAATTCCAGCCATTTGCTGTGCTTGTAGAGATCATCCTTGTCCACAAAACGGTCATTGTAGATAAAATCCTTGTTGCCGGTGTTGTAGGGGGGATCGATACAGATACACTTAACCCGGCCAGCATGGGTCATGCGCAGGTAGCGCAAAGCGTCGAAGTTGTCCCCTTCGATAAGGAGATTGCTCCATGGCCCCACCCCGCAGGAGAGTTCGGATGTGGCGTCAAGAGCAACAAAATCCTCATTGAACGAACGGTCAAAATCAATATCATCCCGCTCCCAGACCAGCCCGAATTTAGGCTTGCGATCACGATCCTCAATGATCTTTACCAGTTCGTCCTTGCTGTAACGGTCGTATTTGGAGGTCAACGGTAGCTCTCAAGTGAAAATTTTGATTAGTACCTTAGAAATTCATTTCTTGTTTTTTATGAATGAATTTCGTGAAGGTACTTATACCCCCTTGTAGGGTGTTAGAACAGTTTCCCTGTGCATTCAGTTTCTGGCCGTAGAGATCCGCTTATGAACGCACGAACGTCAACAACGGCCCATAATCGTACCGGTCAGCGGCACGCAATGCATCAATATACTGTTTTCGGCACTCACCGGCACTGATAAGATTGCCGCTCCCCCAAGTAAAATGAGGTAGCCTGAGCAGATGCACCAGCAGAATGTCGGTCATCAACCGGGCATGGCGGCCATTGCCGTTGGCAAAGGGATGGATTGCCGTCAGCCGGTGGTGGAAGCGCACAGCGATCTCGTCCGGCGGGTAAACAGCATGCTCGATCCAGGCTGCGCAATTATTGCAGAGGGTGCGCAATTCCGTGGCTATCTGCCAGGCAGGCAGGCCAATATTCTTGCCGGTTTTCCGGTACAATCCCGCCCAGCGCCAGACATTACCGAACATCCGTTTGTGCAGCCGCCTGGCAAAACCATCGGTAAGAATGTCTGGATGGGCGCGGCGGAAGGCCCAGGCCTCGGCCTCAGCAATGTTTTCCTGCTCCAGGCGATCAAGGTCTGCCCGCGTCGTGATATGAGAGAGCAGCAAGCCCTCTGCTTCATCGGGGTCAAGCGGGGTTGCCCCCTCCGGGGTGTCGAATTTCATGGTTTCATATCCCAGAGATCCTTGGGCATCTCTCGCACCAGTTCCTCAATGGCTGCGTCCAGGGAGGCCTGTTGCTCCTCAGGAGACAGCCCCTGCGCTTCAAGAAGCATGGTATGGGATACCCTCTGCAGTCGCTCGGTGGCTACCGCTCTGGCCTGTGTCTTTACGGTCTCCTCCAGTGAAGAGCGGGGAACAAGGGCGTACACAAAGACGCAATCCAGAGCCTCGGCCACCTGCCGCATGGTCTTCAGAGTCAACGCACCGGCTGGCTCGCCCTGCTCCAGCTTAAAGACGCGGGGCTGGGAAACCTGGAGTCGCCCCGCCAACTGTTTGCCGGACATACCCAAGGCCTCGCGCACCGCCCGTATCCATCCCTTTGCCGGAAACTGCACACTTCCGGCCTCACCGAACCTGGCCAAGGTTGCATCAAGCTGCCGCCTGGCAATCTGTTTGTATTTCGGTTTCATAAAATAACCTTTATATTATTCGCATGAGATATATAAAAAACATATCCGTTATATAATCATGAATAAAAGATAATATCAAAGTTATTTTTAGTGCAAGGAGCACACCATGAACTGTAAAGGCACCTTTTCAAGATGGCCTAAAGCAAATCACGCAGTCGCTCTCCATGCAACGCAGGGAAGATGGGATCACTCCCGTCATTTGTGCGTTTTATCATGATCCAGATAGTTGAAATGACAGATCGGCCCGACATCGCAGCAATGGAGGGACACCGTACTAATTTTACAGTTAATCAGTACGGTGTCCCTGTATTTTGTAGTAAGATCGCATAGAATTTTCTTTTTTCCCGCTTGATAATGCAGATTTTCCGCTAAATCTTTCAATTCAGTGAATGTTTCCAATAACGCTATCCTCTCATATGCTGAGACGCTATTTTTCTACGTCTAACCGCGTTCAACTGTATTCAACGCCGAGCATTTTTGAAAAGAGCACTCGGTCCTCGCCTTTTCCGTCATACCCTTCGACGACAGGGACATCGCCGACAACCTTTACGCTGTCCTTAACGATAAAGCCCATACGGCGATGAAAGGAAATCGACCCCTTATTTACAGGTGAAGTCACACATCGAACTGTGCGACACCCAAGCTTCCCAACCGCAGCAAAGAATTTCTCATATAGAGCCTTTGCCAACCCATCTTTTCGAAACTCCGGGTGCACACCGACGAAATGGATGTACGCTTCCTCGGGGAGCGTCTGGGAGACGAACCCAATTACAAACCCCACAATCTCCCCCCTTTTCTCGGCAACGAAGCTGGTGGGCCGGAAATGCACAAAGAATAATTTCGGCAACATATCGGCCATTTGTCGCCCACTCCACCACTCATTGACGATTGAGATTATAGGCTGATAGTCAGACGGCTCCGCATAACGGATAAGCACTTCTTGCATTTACGGTCTCTCGGTTGGCCAAAGATGCATAAGTAATTCTACAGATCTGTAGAACACCACGAATTGAGTGTTATACAAAAAGATGGTTTCATCTTTAATGATTTTGATCGAGGTTCTTCCAAAGTCAACATCTTTCCCATTTATCACAACCTGATCCTTTTTCAAAAAAAGAGCTGCTTTTTAGGGTCAGTAACAAATCATTCTTCAACTAACAAAGAAAATTGATCTTGTGTTAGACGATAACCCACCCACTCAGATTTAGGTTTTGCACCAATAGATTCAT
>JAUYSF010000254.1 GCA_030696435.1 Desulfoprunum sp.
ATTTGATTTCCAAATGAAAGGGCAATTATCCCCAATGCAAGGAGAGCAACTATGTTGTTGAAGAAATGCGTTCGAGTACTCGCTGTAGCAGGTTTGATCGTGGTAGGTAGCGGTCTGTGTGTGAGTGCGGCGGAAGAAGACATGCAGAAACAGATAGACGGCATCATCGCTGCACTGCCGAAATTCGCCGTACCGATGCGTGAGGTGGGTGACCGGTTCCAGAATATGTATTTTGCTGCCGAGGGCGGCAACTGGGCCTTGGCTTCCTATATGGCCAAATACATGGACAAGGCCATGAATCCCGCCAAAATCACCAAACCCAGAGAACATCCGAACTGGGCAAATTTCTATAAGGACCAGTTTGCTCCGGTCAACAACGCTATCGCCGCAGGGGACATGACGGCATTCACCAAGGAATACACGGCAGTCATCTCCTCATGTAATGAGTGCCATGCCATTATGGGCTATGGCTTTATCAAGGTGGTAAAACTGGCATCGCCTGCCGATCCGGGGATTGACTATAAAATGACTTCCAAGGCGGGGGATGTCCCTCAATAACCGACACTTTGTTGGAACGATACAGGCCGCCTGTTCTAGATGCTGGGCAGTGCAGCCTGTTGATCCTTTCTCCTATTGCCTCTCGTTGACCAGGCTTCCCAGTAACTGGAGTTGTTCCTTTTGGATGGATAGAAGCTCAAGCCATTGACGGTCTTTCAATACATCGACTTTCTCATGTAACAGCAAGATTTCAAGTTCGGCTTTCAGGTTAACCTCATAATCATGGTCTGCATTGAGCCTGTCCTTTCCCGCCTGCCTGTTCTGAGACATCAAAATGATGGGGGCCTGGATGGAGGCGAGCATTGAAAGAAACAGATTGAGCAGGATATACGGATACGGATCGAAATCTTTGTTGAATTTTATGAGGATAAGCGAGTTCAGAATAACCCAGGCGGCCAAGGTCAGACCAAACAGGATGATGAAGGTCCATGAGCCTCCGAAATTTGCCACTCCGTCTGCTGCCTTTTGGCCAAACGTTGCTTTGGTTTCAGATTCTGCAAAAATATCTTTTGAGATGTGTTTTCGTTCGACAATGTGACGTGCGACTTTCTGGGTGCGCTCGTCCAATGAATCATAGGGCATTCCCAGGGTTTTCTGGGCAAATTCGTTCAGTTTTTTCATAGTCTTCTCCGTAACTGTTCAGTTTGTTGTCATTGAATCCATCGGGATCGAAATCGCTATCGCTATCGAAATCGGATTGAGTCTTCCGGTGCAGTGAATTCTGAGTCGCAGTCGCACTTTCTCTGAAACTGCTATGATTTTTGCTAACTCGATTCGATTTCGATCCCGATTTCGATAGCGATTTAATTCGCTGAATAGTTACTCTTCTCCAAGATATTCCGTGCCTCATTCTTCATATTGCTGCGCGTGTGCACCCTCGCCCGGATCTTCCAGGTTTCCCATCCGAACCAGCAGCCGATGCTTGACCAACTCTCTTTCCAGCGGGATCACACCGCCGGTCAGGCGCTGGCCATCCATCTCAAGCCAGGCCACACCGCGTTGGCAGCCGTCTGGGTTCTCGACCTGGATTGCGTAGATCGTTTCACCGTGTCGATAGCGCAGGCTGAAGCCCTGCCAGGCTGCCGGGATGACTGGATTGATTTGCATCTGCTCGCCGCGAATCTGCAGCCCCAAGACTTCTTCAACCCAGGCCCGGTACATCCAGGCCGCCGAGCCGGTATACCAGGACCAGCCGCCCTGGCCGATCCGCCCCGGCAAGCGGTAGACGTCGGCCGCAACCACGTAGGGCTCAACCCCGTAGTGCCAGACCGCTGCTGCATCGCGGGCGTGCTCAATTGGATTGAGTAGGCGCAGCAACTCCACCGCCCGTTCGCCATCCCCCTTGCGGGCCATGGCCATGGCCATCCACAGGGCGGCATGGGTGTACTGGCCGCCATTCTCGCGCACCCCGGGTGGATAGCCTTTAATATAACCGGGCGAGGGTTCCGCCTTGTCAAACGGAGGTTCGAAAAGCAGGACCAGGCCTTCGTCCTTGCGGACAAGATGTTGCCAGGCCGATTCCAGAGCCTGATCGGCACGCAGCGGATCGGCTGCGCCGGACAGCCAGGCCCAGGATTGGGGCAGGGAATCGATTCTTGCCTCTGTATTGGCCGCAGAGCCCAGCAGGCTGCCGTCATCGAAGGTCCCTCGCAGATACCACTCCCCATCCCAGCCGGCCTTCTCGACACGCTGGATCAGAGCAGATCTGTCTTCCTGATAGGTCCGGCTCAACTCCGGTTGTTGCAGAAGATCCGATAATTCAGCCATTCCGTTCAAGAGTTCACAGAGGAACCAGCCCAGCCAGACGCTCTCCCCTTTGCCCTCGGCACCGACCAGATTCATGCCGTCATTCCAATCGCCCGTGCCGATCAAGGGCAGGCCATGAGGCCCGATCGTCAGGCCGCGATGCACCGCGCGCCGGCAGTGTTCAAAGAGCGTGGCCGGCTCAAAAGCCACCTCCGGCGTTGAGAAGACCTCGTGCTGATCATCTGTCAGCACTGGGGCATTGAGGAAGGGGATTTCCGTAGCCAAGATGGCCACATCGCCGGTCGTCCGGACATAGTGCGCGACCACATACGGCAGCCAGAGCAGGTCATCGGTAATCCGCGAGCGAATCCCGGCGCCGCTTGGTGGATGCCACCAGTGCTGAACATCGCCCTCCTTGAATTGTCGGCGTGCGGCCAGCAGGATCTGATCCCGTGCCAGATTGGGGCTGGCGTAACAAAAGGCCATGACATCCTGCAACTGGTCGCGAAAACCGTAGGCCCCGCCTGATTGATAAAAGGCAGAACGCCCCCAGACACGACAACTCAACGACTGGTATTGCAGCCAGCGGTTGATCAGCAGGTCGGCGGCCAGGTCGGGAGTGTGTACTTCAATCGTACCCAAGAGGTCATCCCACCAGGCCTTCGTCTGGTCAAGGGCATCCGCCACGGCCTGCTCATCCTGGTAGGCCAGCACCAGACTTCGGGCCTGGGCTACCGACTCAGCCTGACCCAGCATACAGGTGATATCGCGCCGGGCTCCCGGCGCAAGTTCAAGGCTCACCCGAAGGACTGCACACGGATCCAACCCCGGCCCGATCTTTTGGGACAGCCGAGTCAACCCCATGGCTGCCGGATTGGCCAGCGAACGGTTACGGCCGATAAAAGAGGTGCGGTCACCGCCGTAGGACTCAGCCTGGGGGGTGATGGCCACGAAGGTGACCCGCTCGCCGTATTCGGGGTGATAGCGGTTTCGGGCCAGCATCGCTTGGGCATCGTCATCCCACTGGGTCATGACATGCATCTGGGAGGTTTCGCGATTTTCGCCCAGCGTCAACTCGACATAATAGGTCAGCGACAGTCTGCGCCTTCTCGATGAGGCATTGGTGAGTCGCAGGCGTTGCAGTTTGATTGGCTGCCCACCGCTCTCGTCCACAGGCACAAAGACCGTCAATTCCTGCTCGATGCCGTTACTGTTATGCTCGAAGACTGTGTAGCCCGCTCCGTGCCGGGCTCGGTAGGCGGTCTCTTCACGGATCGGGGCCGCGGTCGGTGACCAGAAGACACCGCTCTCCTCGTCGCGGATGTAGAGGGCCTCCGAGGCCGGATCCAGCACCGGGTCGTTCGACCAGGAGGTCAGACGATTACGCTGGCTGTTACCATACCAGGTGAAGCCGGAGCCGGTTTCGCTGACCATGGTGCCGAAGTTCGGGTTGGCGATGATATTCACCCAAGGTGCCGGGGTGTTGGTATTGGGACCGAGATAGATTGCGTATTCACGTCCGTCCGGGCTAAAGCCGCCGAGGCTGTTGAAGTAGTTCAGCTCCATGAAGGGCAGTGGTGCCGAGGGCTCCCGGGGTGCACGTTTTCGGGGCAGAGTCTTCAGCAGTTCGGCAGCCTCCGTCGGCAGGCCTAATTGCTGGGGCAATGTGCCGCGTGAGGCCACCAGCACGATAGCCGCTGCAGCCATGAGGAGCTTGAGATCATCTTCCGGGATCTGGGCTGCGCTCTTCAGGAATATCCCGCCCGCCCGATCAGCCGCGGCAAAAAGGGTATGGGTCTGGATCAGTTGCTCCAGTCGTTCATGCAGTGGCCGCTCGTAACTCGCTGACTCTTCGTTGAGGATTACCAGGTCGGTCGACAGACCATGCATCCGCCAATAGGTGTGGGCCTGGAGCATCTGCCGGACCAGGCTGATTTCCCGCGCCTCGCCGATGGTGATCAGGGCTATGGGCAGATCTCCCGAGATGCCATAGGGCCACAGACCGGCCTGGCCCTTGCGGTTGTCTGCCAGACGTTTAGCGGAAGCGCGTAAAAGTGGATTTGGAAACAACAGGTGACTGGCCAGTTGTTGGAACCGGCGCGCTTCGTCAGGCTGGATGCGCAGCATTTGTAACTGCTGCTGGGCCGAGTGCCAGGCGAAATCCATGGCCCGTTCGGTCGCATGCAGATCGCTGTACTTATCCATCAGTTGCAGGACCCCCTCGCGGCTTGCCCCGGCAGCGAGCACCAGAGAGACCTGCAGGCGCCTGCCTGGTTTCAGGGTAATACTCCGCCGCAGGCTGAGAATCGGATCGAGGACAAAACCCTGGCTGTTGCCAAGCCTCTGCACGGCCCCCATCGGTTTGGCCAGGGTCCGGCCGCGACCGATAAAGCGGGCCCGGTCGGTTTCAAACTGCCAGCTGTCTTCTTGCTCGTAAGCATCGCCTGAGTGTGGAAGTGTCAAACGATGGGCCACAAACAGTGGCGGGTCGTTTTCGCTCCGTGGTCGCCGGTAGGCCAGGAGTACCTGTTGCTCGGGCAGAGCTTCGGTCTGGATGAACAGCTTGTTGAAGGCCGGATGCTGGCGGTCCGCGTTGTGATGCGCCATTGACAGTTCAACATAGCTGGTGAGATTGAGGCTGCGTGGCTGAGCGGAGCGATTGACTAGGGTAATCCGGCGCACCTCCACGTCGTCTTCCGGTGAGACGCTGACCTCTGTTTCCGTGTAGATTCCTCTATCGGTGCGTCGGAAGACGGCTCGGTCGAGGGCAAAATCAACCGAATATCCTTCTGCTTTTCCGCCGACCGGGTGATGGGTGGCAGACCAGAGACGATTCGCCTCGGCCTCATGAATGTAACAGAAGATTCCCATTGCATCGCAGGTCTGATCCGAGCGCCAGCGGCTGAGTTCCCGGCCGCCCCAGCCACTGTAACCGGCTCCGCTGTTGGTGATCATCAGGTCATAGCGGCCGTTTGACAGCAGGAGCGTCATGGGCGTGGCGGTATGGGCCGTGCTGAAGGTGCTTCCGGCCGGTGCGACCAGGTCTGTGCCAATAAGTTCGGGTTCAGTCTTGCGGGTCGAGATCAGGTGTAGTGGCGGCAGGGTCGGGATGCGCTCCTGGAGCAGGGCCTCAAAGGCACGCACCCGCGGGTCGCTGTGAAATCTGCGCGGAAACGGATCGCCATGCAGGAAGTTGGTCAAGGCGACGAAGGCCATACCCTGATGATGGGCCATATAGGCCTCGATAATCACCCCGCGTTTAAGAGGCTGACTCGAAACGTCACGCTGGGCCTGCCGGCTGAAATCCATGGCCTCGAAATAGCCGTAATCACCGAGTAGTCCTAAGCCGACCAAGCGCTTCAGATTCTGCACGGTCTCACTCGGTGCCACATTCAGGGCCAGCAGGGTGGCATAGGGCGCGACGACCAGTTGTTCTTCCAGACCGCGTTTCAAACCGAGAGATGGAACACCGAAGGCCTTGTACTGATAGGTTTTTTCCAGATCAAGATCGGCAAAGGCCGACTCGGAAATACCCCACGGCACGTGATGGGTACGACCGTAGGCGATCTGGACGGCCACCGCTTCTCTGGCTGCCTTATCGAGGAGCGAATGATCATACGAACGTTGAAACAGCAGCGGCATCAGATATTCGAACATGGTCCCGGTCCAACTGAGCAGCACCCTCTGCCGACCGATGGCGCCGTAGGGACGGCTCATGGAAAACCAGTGTTCCAGCGGCACATCACCCCTGGCAATGGCTACGAAACTGCCGAAACGCGCCTCACTGGCCAGGAGATCGTAACTGGAGCCGTCCAGACGGTCCGTCGAGACGTTGTAGCCGATGGCGAACAGTTTGCGCTTGGGGGCATAGAGAAATTGCATGTCGATCCCGGCTGCAAGATCGTGGATGCTTACAACGAGTTTCTCGACCATCCCCAGGGTTTCACCAGCCAGCCACTGAGCTGTGGCGAAGGCCTCGAGAACCCGGTCAAGCCAAGGAATGAGCGGCGCAGTGACCGGCAGAGACTCCTCGCGAATCGCCTTGAGAATTCCGATCGAGTCGATCCGACCATGGGCCAGATCGACGAGCGAAGGCGCCTGTGCCAGATCATGGCGAATGGCAAGCAGGGCCGCCGATCCTAACGGGGCAAGCTCCGGTAGCGTTTTTTCGGCGAGTATTTCGATCCAGCCGAGATAACGCTCCGAGATCGTTAGCCAGGCAGCCGCCTGCGCCTCCATCTCCTTTGCCCAGGCTGTGTTCCCTGCTGCAGCAATAACAGCGCTGACATTGGCCTGCATCCGGCGTTGCAGGCGGAGGAGGTCGATGATGTCGGATGGCGGTTCGTGCCAGTCAGCCAGGAGTGTCTCAAGGGTGTCGTGACAAAAACCGACGGTTCCTTCCCGGTTCACGACGTGTTTCAGGATCTCGCCGGTGTCGGCCAAACCCTGAAAAGCCTTGCCATCCAGCAGAGGAAGGTTGACCAGTTCGCCAAGACCCTGTTCCAGTGCCCACAAGGCACCGAGCAGATTACCGCTGTCGACCGTGGAGACATAGCGCGGTTCTAAAGGGGCCAGCGTCCTGATATCATACCAGTTCAGGAGATGTCCTTGATAGCGTTCGAGAAGGTCGATGCTTGCCATGGTCCGGCTCAGCCGTTCAATCACCTGATTCACGGTCAGATAGCCGGAATCATGGGCCGCCAGGGCGCTGGTCAGCCACAGACCGATGTTGGTCGGACTGGTGCGCATGGCCAGGCGATTCTGATGGGAGACCTGGTAGTTGTCGGGCGGTAGCCATGAGGTCTCATCGCTGACAAATGCCGAGAAATAGCGCCAGGTTCGCCGGGCGACCTGCCTGAGAAAGCGGCGATCTGTCTCCGGCAGCGGTTGTGCCGGCTGTTGTTCAGCGGGGCGCAGGTTCAGGAGCCAGCCGAGCAACGGCGAGAAGAACCACAAAACGAGCCAGGGGGCGGCCTGTAGCAGGCTGGCCGGCATGACGGCCCAGATTATCCAGGCGACACTGAGGCTGAAGATGCTCCCCAGGGCCAGACCGGCAACGAAGAGTGGTTGCTTGCGAGAGGCGCTCCAATGGGTAGCTTGGGCTGTCCACTCCAGCAGTCCGCGCCGGGAGATCAGGCGCCGGTAGCAGACCCGGGCGATGGCGTCGAGTGCCACTACCGCTTGGTGCGGTAGCAAGGCGGCATCGGCTGTCGCCCGCAACAGATCATGCAGCACCTTCGAAGGATCGAGGTACTTCAAACCTTCGCGGGTGGTGGCCATGGTTAAGGGCTGGGCCAGCGGGTGAAAGAGGAGCTGCATACCCACCACCAGGGTGGCGACCCCACCGAGCATCGGGGAAGAGAGCCAAGAGAGGATCAGCAGGCCCAGGCTGGTGGCGGGCAACAGGCTGCGGCGCAGATTGTCGAGGATCTTCCAGCGGTTCAATAAAGAGAGTGGGTTTGGCCCCCGGCCACCGGCCGGCAGGGGAACACGGGGAAAAATCCAGGCTGCAATCTGCCAGTCACCGCGGATCCAGCGATGGGCCCGGCTGCTGTAGCTTTGATAACCTTGTGGAAAATCATCAAAGAGCTCGATATCACTGGCCAGGCCTACCCGGACGTGGGCCCCTTCGATCAGATCATGGCTCAGTATCCACTCTTCAGGGAATCTTCCCGACAGCACTCGGCTGAAGGCGTGCACATCATAGATCCCCTTGCCCTGATACGATCCTTCGCCGGTTAAATCCTGATAGACATCGGAGACGGCCTGGGTATACGGGTCGATACCGATTGCATCGGCGAAGAGCCGACTGAAAGTTGAGACGTTCGTGCTCGCCAGGGTCGGACTGACCCGTGGCTGGATGATGGTGTACGAACCGGCCATAATCCGACCGGCAGCATCGAAGCGCGGCTGATTGAGCGGGTGTGCCAAGGTCTCAACCATCCTGCGGGCCGTGGCGTGCGGTAGCTGGGTGTCACTGTCGAGGGTGATGATGAAACGCACATCTGCAAGGCTTTCCGCCGTACCGACGTAGACCATGGGCGGCGCGGTTGGGGGCCGCGTGCCGTCAATCAGGCCGTTCAGTTCCTCCAATTTGCCCCGTTTGCGTTCCCAACCGATGAATTTCTGCTCGGATGCACTCCAGGTGCGTTCTCGATGAAAGAGGAAAAATCGCTCGTCGCCGTGGCGTTGATTGAGGGCTTGCAGGTATTCTATGGCGATCTGCAGCAATACACTGTCATCCTCGCAGGAGAGTGTGACTGAATCGGTATAGTCCGTGGACAGGCTGAAGAGCAGATTTGCTTCCTTATTGGCCAGGTAGCGGATCTCCAGTTTCTCAACTTCGGCCCGGATCGTCTCCTCGTCCACCAGCATCAGCGGTACGACCACCAGGGTGCGGAAGGCATCGGGAATCCCGGTCTCTTCAAAATCCATTTTGGCCAGGGACCGGGGCGGCAGAAGTCGCGTAATCAGGTAATTGACCACCTCGATCGCCAGTTGACTGATCGGAATCAGCAACAGCAGCACCAGGCCTAGAAAAATGGCGGGTGAGGCGGCGACCTGGCTGAGTCCGGGGATCAGGGCAAAGAAGACGATAAGAGAGATGAACAGCAGGGTAAAAAAACCGATGCCGAGGGCGTAGATGGCAGCGTGGTGGCTAT
>JAUYSF010000335.1 GCA_030696435.1 Desulfoprunum sp.
GGTGAAACCGCGCTGGACAAGGTTCTTGACATCAACCCACATGGTCTCGCTGCCCATGACAGCGACGACAATTTCCCTATTTCCCCTTTTAAATTTGCCCACATAGGTCTGGCGAGCGGCATTGGTAAAGCCTGTCTTGCCCCCCTGAGTACCTTCAACCTGCCAGAGGGCCTTGTTATGATTGCGCAGGAGAGCTCCGAAGGTCGTCTTGACTTTGACTTGCTTCATTCGAGCGGCGAAAGCAGGATCATCCATGGCGTGCCTGAACATGACGGCCAGATCACGTGCGGTCGAGGTCTGGCCTTTTGCGGTCAAACCCGTTGCCGTCTTGCAGACAGTGTTCTGGGCACCCCAAAGTTTTGCCCGTTCAGTCATCATTTTGGCAAAAGAGGATTCGGAACCGGCAATTTTCTCAGCCAGAGCGACGCTGGCATCGTTAGCGGACGCCAACAGAACGGCATTGATGAGGTCGTTGGCCTGATATTGTTTTTTCGGGTTGAGGTCGACTTTGGAGCTGGGCTGCCCAGCGGCCCAGGGACTGACAGGGACCTGTTCGGCGCCGGTTAAGGATTTCAGGGCAATCATTCCGGTCAGTATCTTGATGGTACTGGCGGGCTGCCGGGGATTGTCGGGAGACTTGGCAAAGAGTGTCACGCCACTGCGGGCGTCAATGATGATGGCGCTTTTTGCGGATATGCTTTTACTGAATGAAGTACCTTCAATATTAGCCGGAAGGGATTTTTTTCTTTTTGCATTGCCTCTTGATGCAACATCAGTCTTCGTGGCAGAGGAAGGCTGCAGTTTTGCCCTGTGGCGCGTTGTTTTGCAGGTAGTATTCTTTTTTCTCAAGACGACGGTCTTGGATGTACGGACCGGGGATTTTATTCTTCTGACAGTATGAGTTCTTTTGACGATTAAGGCCTTGGATGTACGGATCGTATGCTTGATGCTTTGTTGCTGTTTTTTCGAAGAAGATTGTCCGGCGTCTGCGGGTGGGATAACAATGCTCAAACAGAGTGTGAGCATAATGGCAACGAAAGTGGAGAAGATAGTGCCGGGAATTCTCAATCTGGTCATAATTTTTGAGAGAAGTTTTTCATTTTTGCTTGATCGACGACAGGGAGTACACGTTATTTTGTAGCTGTTGTGCCGGATATTGTCAAGTATTTTCGGCCATTCAGGGATGGATGCCTGTGGTATGTCCTTGGGTCTTCATGATTGACCACTTTCTGCCATTTGTGTACTATCCGACGAAAGAGTGGTGCCAAAGGGCTCCTTCGCGAGAGAGGAGCACACAAATCTCCATGAAAAAAAGAATACAGGTAGAGGTGATTTATGGTGGTTGCATCGGAAGTACGAATGACCCTCAATTACATCCTGGACTCAAGTTGCGCCAAGCACGGGGATGCACCTTGCATAGGCATGGCCCTTGAGAAGCCGCTCACCTATAATGAATTCTCTAACCGTGCCATTGCCCTGGCCCATCGCCTGCAGAGTGAAGGGGTGCAAAAGGGTGATCGGGTTGCCCTGCTTGCTGAAAACTCCCATAACTGGGGGAATGTTTATTTCGCCGTAGTCCGCCTTGGAGCGGTGGTTGTGCCGATCCTACCCGATCTGCCCGAGAGTGATGTGCACCATATACTCCATGAGATGCAGGTGAAGGCCCTGTTCTCTACCCAGCGTCAACTCGAAAAAATCTATGAATTGAAAAATCAGCTGCAGGCTCCGGTTGTTACCCTGGATGACTACACCGCAGAACACGAAGTTATCTCATTGGTTACCTTTTTCGATTATCTCGCCGGAGCGATGGCCATGGTCGCGAAGATGGATCAGGATTTGCAATTTCCCGATGTGGATCAAGATGATCTGGCCGCAATCCTCTATACTTCCGGGACATCGGGCTATTCCAAGGCGGTTATGCTCAGCCACAAAAATCTCACCTCAAATGCCTATTCGGCATCCGCTCTCATGCGCATCGAACCGGGGTCGGTGTTTCTCTCCGTCCTGCCCATGTCCCATACCTACGAGTTCACCTGCGGTTTTCTCCTCCCCTTGCTCACCGGTTGCAGGATCGCTTATGCCGGAAAAAGCCCGACTCCAGCCATCCTGCAGAAACTCTGTCAACATGAGAAGCCTTTTGCTATCTTTGCAGTCCCATTGATTCTCGAGAAGATCTATAAAAAGAGGGTGATCCCTCAGATAGAAAAGAGCAAAGTTCTGACCCTGCTCTGTAAAATTAAGATGGGCAGAAAGTTTATCCATCGAAAGATCGGCCAAAAACTTCTCGATTTTTTCGGCGGCAACCTCAAACTGATGGGAATCGGTGGCGCTGCCCTCAACCCGGAAGTGGAGCTCTTTTTAGCCGAAGCCGGATTCCCCTATCTGATAGGCTATGGCCTGACCGAGGCCTCGCCTTTGCTTTCCGGTGGCCCGGCTGGAGATCCGAGCATAACCGTTGGTTCAGCCGGCAAGCCTATTCCGGGAGTGGAGGTCAAGATCGTCAATCCAAACCCTGAAACCGGCATCGGAGAGATCTACGGTTGTGGTGCCAATATCATGATGGGCTATTACCAAGACCAGGAGGCGACAGCCGAGGTCCTTTCGGCCGATGGCTGGCTGGCCACTGGTGATCTTGGTTTTATAGATGATCGTGGTAATCTGCATATTTGTGGGCGCTCAAAAAATGTCATTGTCCTGCCGAGCGGCGAAAATGTCTATCCCGAGGCCATCGAACACAAGCTCAATACATATAATTGGGTAGTCGAAGGCATAGTCGTTGAAAACAACGGACGCCTTGAAGCCTGGATTTACCCGGACTATGAGGCCATTGATGAGGAAACTACCGGTAAATCAAGGGTTGAGAGACGGGGTTACATTGATGCCCTCCTGGAGCAGATGCGCCATGAACTGAACAGTCAGTTGTCCACTGCTTCAAAGATCTCAAAGATTTATGAACGGCGGGAGCCCTTTATCAAGACCGCGACTCACAAGATAAAGCGTTATCTCTACGATGGGAACACGATGCCGGCCTGACCATGCTTACGAGAGCAGAAGGGTGTTGGCGAAGTTAATGATCGGTAGGATAATCCTTGAGAGGATGCCGCTGAAGGCCAGGAGCAGGATAAGGACAAAACCGTACCGTTCAACGTTGGCGTAGGATCGTGCCATGCCAAGGGGCAGTATCCCGCTCAGGATACGGCTGCCGTCGAGTGGCGGGATTGGCAGGAAATTGAAGATGCAGAGCACCAGATTGATCCAGACGCTGGCGATTAGCATAGCGTTGAGCGGTAAGAGGAGTGCATTGGCAACAGGGCTTGGCGGCAGGATTTCCATGAGCAGCCAGATAGTCTTTGTGGCGATGGCACTTATCACCGCCATGGCAAGATTTGTCATCGGTCCCGCCAGAGCAACCCACAGCATATCCTTTCGGGGGTTCTTGAAATATGCAGCGTTCACCGGCACCGGCTTGGCCCAGCCTAATTTAATGACAAAGAAGGCAATCGTGCCTATCGGGTCAAGATGGTGCAGGGGGTTGAGCGTCAGTCTACCGGCCAGTTTCGCGGTTGGATCTCCCAGTCGGTAGGCCACATAACCATGGGCGAATTCGTGGATGGTGAGGGCGAGCAGCAGAGGTGGGGCGGTTATGATGAGATCTGTAATAAAAGTATTCATTAAGTGTCCTGATCATTAAGTGAAGCAGAGGGCTTTTTTAGGGCGGGGAACAGTCTCCCCCGGTCTGAATACCCTAAACACTTGCCTTCTCCTTAGCAAGTGACGGGAGGGGGTAGGCTTTGGCGATAAAGGCGATTTCCTCTTCTCGGCTACTGTTGATACCGTCGAGGCGGGCGTCGAGAAGGTCATTGAGCATGGCCTTGAATTCCGGGCCGGGCCGGTAGCCGAAGGCCATGAGGTCGTCGCCGCTCAGTTCGCTACGGACCTGTCTCAGCGTTGTCACGTAGTTGGATACCGCCTTCTTGATCTGGTTTCTTCTCGCTATCGCCATCAGATACAACAATCCTTCATTGCTGAGTTCCTTGAGGAGCCAGTAGATTTCGCTGTTTGCGATCACCTGTCTTCTCGATAGCAAATGGGCCGTCTTGTCTGCGTGTACCTTCTGCCAGAGCAGGCGCTCGGTAATTTTTTGGGGGATCTGGAATCTCTCGCAGAAGGCAGCGAGTTCTCTCGTTTGTGATCTGCCCATAACGGCCAGCAGGTAGATCATCCAGTTCTGGCAGGGCTCGTCAAGGTAGAGCAGGCGAAACCAGGAAATAGCCCGCTGGGCCTGATGGAGGATGTGGAGAAAGCGGCGGTCTATCTTGAGATGAGGCTTGAGATCAGGCCAGAGGAAGGGGAAGAGATTGAATTCGGCCAGGCGTTGAATGGCCGGAACCGGGTCCTCTTCCGAAAAAATCTGTTTGAGCTCCGACAGAAATCGCGCATCGTTGGCCTTACCAAAGAGACCCATGCTGACCGCGTTGTGGATCAGGCGTTTGGTGTGTGGGGCTATCTCAAAGGCCATGCGTTTTTCAAAACGGATGGCCCTGAATATACGGCTCGGGTCTTCAACAAAGCTCAGGTTATGCAGGACTTTGATGGATTGGTGGCTGAGGTCATTCTGGCAGTTGAAGAAGTCGATCAGGGTGCCGAAATGCTCAAGGTTGAGCTGGATTGCCATGGCGTTGATCGTGAAATCCCGGCGATAGAGGTCGAGTTTGATGGAGGAAAGCTCGACGGTCGGCAGGGCCGCCGGGTATTCATAGTATTCAAGTCTGGCGGTGGCCACATCGATCTTGACCTTGTCCGGCAGAAGGACCATGGCCGTGCCGAAACGTTCGTGGGGCTTGACCCTGCCATTGAGCCTCTTGGCCAGTCGGTTGGCAAAGACGATACCTTCGCCTTCTATAACCACATCGAGGTCGAGATTTTTCTTCTTCAACAGGAGATCTCTGACAAACCCTCCGACGGCAAAGGCGTTAAACTGCAGCTCGTCGGCAACTTCTCCGATAATCTGGAGGAGTTCGATTGTCTTTTTACTCAGAAATTCTACAATCAAGGAATTCAGGTTTCTCTTGCGTTCAAGAGAAGGATGCTCCGATTCGTGCAGCAGATCCTTGGGCAGATGGGCAGGATCATTCACCAGTCGGTTGAGCAGGTCGGTTCGGGTGATGATGCCCTGCAGTGCGTTATTATCGACGATGGGAATGAGGCGCTGCCGGTGTTCAATGATGAGTTCCTGGATGTCCGCGAGAGTGGCGTCGAGGGGGAGCATCTCGATGTCCGAGGTCATGTAGTCGCTAACCGGCAGCGAGCCGAGGTCATGATGGATGGCCTTTTCGACGATCATGCGCGAGATGATACCGAGGATGGCGCGTGGCCCTGCCTGCTCCTCATTGCCGGGGACTGGGAGGGGCGAAAGGACGGGCAGGGCAGTTACGTTATAGCGGGTGAGGATATCCTTGGCCTCTGCAATGGTGGTGTTGGCAGGGATGGTGATTGCTGGTTTGGACATCATCTCCCGGGCGATGGGCTGGGGCAGGACATGCCGGTGAAGGATATAGATGAGTTTTTCCTGCGCCTCGGTCAAGGTCATATTTCTCAAGGTTGCTGAGGCTGCGGTTGCATGCCCTCCGCCCCCGAGATCACGGGCAATGATGCCGACATTGACTTCGGCGATCCGGCTGCGGGCAATGAGGTAGATGCGGTCTGCCATGGAGATCAGGGCAAACAGGGTGTCGAGGTTCTCCATATTCATGAAGCGACGGGCAATGAGGGAGAAATCATCGACGTAGGCCGGGAGCGACAGGGTGACTACAACAATGGGAATGCCCTGGATGGTGTACTGTGTCGCTGTTTTCATCAGGCTGTGGAGGAGCTCAACCTGCAGGGTGGTCAGATCGTAGGTGATGAATTGGGAGATAATGTCTAATTTTGCCCCCTTCTCAAGCAGCCAGGCGGCGGCGATGAGATCCTCGGGAGTGGTGGTCAGATGGGTCAGGGATCCGGTGTCCTCATAGATGCCCAGGCCTATAATGGTGGCCTCTTCAGATGATATTTCCTTGTTCTGCTCACGCAATATCCCGGTCAGAATGGTGGCGGTGGAGCCGACATTTTTCAGGATTTCGATCTCGCCGTGCAGATCCCCTGAGCTGGAAGGATGATGATCATAAAGATGCACCCTGATCCCTGGATTATTCAGGCAGGCGGCAAGCGGGCCGATCCTCTCGGAAGAACGGGTGTCGACCACAATGAGTGTCTCCACCTTTGTCAAATCAATGTTTTTAGCCTTCTGAAAGTCGTAGCGATAGAGCAGGGTCTGGGATATGAATTCCCTGAGATTCTTCTCCTGTGAGCCGGAAAAGACCAGAATTGCCCCGGGATAGAGTTTCTGGGCTGCGATCATTGAGGCCAGGCCATCGAAATCGGCATTGAGGTGGGTGGTTATGACTTGCATCTCTGATAGTGTCAGGTCTGGCAGAAGGGCAAAAAATGTCTTTCAGGAATGTCCTGTCGTTTTATACCATTACAGGCCGGAATACGCATAAAAAATCAACCACGCGGGTGGAATTTGCGATGGATGGACTTCAGGCGGTCCTGGTCGATGTGGGTGTAGATTTGGGTGGTGGCGATATCGGAATGGCCCAGCATAAGCTGGACGGAGCGCAGATCGGCCCCGTGGGCCAGGAGATGGGTGGCGAAAGAGTGGCGGATCATATGGGGGGAGATATCCTTGGTGATGCCTGCCGCCATGGCCATTTCCCTGATAATCTGCCAGAACCGCAGCCTGGTCATGGCGCTGCCTCTTGCGGTGACGAAGAGGAAGTTGCTGCGCTTACCATTCAGTATGAAGGGGCGTCCCAGTTTGAGATAGGTCTCGATTTTTTCTCTGGCCTGGATGCCGAAGGGCACGAGGCGTTCCTTGCCGCCTTTGCCGAAAACCCGGACGAAGCAGGAAGAGAGGTTGCACGCGGCAAGCGGCAGGTTGACCAGTTCTGAAACCCGCAGACCTGTGGAGTAGAGGAGAAAGAGCATGGCCGAATCGCGGTACTTGAGCGGTGAAACGATGGCAGGGGGAGTCAGGAGTAGGTTGACCTCGCTGAGCGAGAGGGCCTTGGGCAGGAGCTGGCCACTGCGCGGCAGGTCGATGACGGCGAAGGGATTATATGCTGCCTGGTCGATTTGGACGAGGAAGGAGAAGAAACCTTTGAGGGCCGAGATCCTTCTGGCGTTACTGCGATGGCTGATCTGCTTGTTTCTGGCGTGTTCAAGAAAGCGGTGGATCACCGAGACCTCGACATCTTTCAGGTCCGTAACAGAACATTGCTGGAGAAAATCGAGGAAAAAACCAATATCGGCCGAATAGGCCCTGACCGTGTTTTCGGCAAGGCGTCTCTCGGATATGAGATGATGCAGGAAGAGTTCAGCGACAGAGGCAAACTGATCAGGTGCGTGGGGTGCTTTGATAGGGCTCTGTGGATGCTATTCTTACAGGGGGCTCTGTGTAGTTTAAAAAGTCCGGGTTTATATCGGACTTTTTAAACTGCAATCAACTAGAGAGTCTTTCTGATGCGATTGAACTTGCGGAGTTTTCTGCGAGCCTCTGCCTGTTTGCGGCGTTTTTTTACGCTGGGTTTCTCGTAATATTCCCGACGCTTCAGTTCTCGTTTAATTCCGTCAATCTGCAGTTTTTTCTTCAACTGGCGTATGGCGTACTCAAGATCTCCACGAACTTCAACTTCTATCATTTGGGGACTCCGTTTTACGTAGTATTTGGTGTCTTTGAAGGGGGTGAGTTTTCAGCTCTCCATCAAAATAAACACATTTCCGTGACAAGAACTTAGCTTTATATAAAGAAGATGATTTTCTGTCAATGCATTTCTCGAAGACCGAGTTGCAATTTCCCCTAATGGCTGGCCTTCTCCTGGGGGAATATCTTGCCGGGATTGAGAATATTCTGCGGATCAAAGAGCTGTTTAAGGCCTTTCATGATCCTGATTGTCGTATCGCTCAGCTCAAGGGGGAGAAAGGCGGCCTTGCTGATACCGATGCCATGCTCGCCCGACAGGGTGCCGCCGAGGGCGATGGCCTGGCGGAAAAGCCGCTCTTTGGCCTTCTCGCCCCGGGCAAGCTCGTCGGGGTTTTCCTTGTCGAGCATGATATTGACGTGAATGTTGCCGTCCCCGGCATGACCGAAGGTCAGAATAAGGAGATCAAGCTCCTGGGCGAGTTTTTCGGTGCAGGAGACGAGATCGGGAATGCGGGTACGGGGCACGGCCACATCCTCACTGATTTTGTGCGGCCTGAGATTGAAGGTTGCCGGTGATATGGAGCGTCTGGCCTGCCAGAGTTCGCTTACCTCAGTCGTGGTCGCAGCCTGTCTGCAGGTGCAATCCGGTTCGCTTGCCAGCAGGGCCTGCAAGCGGACGGACTGCCTCTCGACTGTCTCCCGGTCGCCGTCAATCTCCAGGAGAAGCAAGGCTTCGGTTCCCGGTGGCGGAGGTGATGAGAGCATATCGGTCACAACCCGAATGGCCGTTCGGTCCATATACTCGAGGGTGCAGGGCCTGATATTGCTGCTGAGTATCCTGGCGACCAGGGACGTGGTACGGGACAGCGAGGTAGAGGTGATGAGAAAGGTCTCTTTGTGCTCCGGCAGTGGTAAAAGCCGGACGATAAGCTTGGTGATGATCCCGAGAGTGCCTTCTGAGCCGATGAAAAGTCGGGTGAGATCATAGCCGGTCACCCCTTTTTCGGTCCTGGTGCCGACGGTCAGGATTTCGCCGGAGGCTAGGACCACTTCGAGGCCGATGATGAAATCCTTGGTGACGCCGTATTTGACGGCCGAAGGTCCACCGGCACATTCAGCGGCATTGCCGCCGAGGGTGCAAAATTTCAGACTGGCGGGGTCAGGCGGGTAGAAGAGGCCGAACTTTTTGACGGCGTTTTGCAGATCACCGGTGATGACCCCCGGCTCAGCTATGGCAATCTGGTTTTTGTCATCGATTTCAATAATCCGGTTCATGCGGGTGAGGGCAAGAACGAGACCGCCCTGCACGGCAACGGAGCCACCAGTCATGCCGGTACCTGCTCCCCTTGGTACAACCGGAAAGGTATACTCCGAGGCCAGGCGCATGATGGCGCTGACCTGCTCAGTTGATTCGGGGAATATCACAGCATCCGGTAGAAAAACCTTGCCTGCGCCGTCAAATGAGTAACAGTGCAGGTCTTCTCTTCTGGTGGTGCAGAATTCGTTGCCGACGAGATCGGTAAGTTTTTTGATGATATTCGTATTCATAGGAGTCATAATGGGGAGCACTGAAAGCTGCAGCATGGTAGCGGTTGTGCGATGAAGAGCAGTTGAAAAATCTGAGTTGAATCAAGCTAAGAATGAATCTCGAATAACATAAGGATTGTCTCGAATGCAAGAACAAAAAATGCATGTAGCCCTGCTCGCCGGTGGAACCTCGGGAGAAAGGGAAGTGTCGTTGAACGGGGCGGCTGAGGTGGAACGATCACTTGATCCCCAGCGGTTTCTGGTCCGTCGATACGATCCGGCCACCGATCTGGCCAGGTTGGTAAGCGATGCCGGGCAGATCGATTTCGCCTTTATTCTGCTCCATGGCCTGCAGGGAGAGGACGGTACCGTCCAGGGGCTTCTTGAGCTGTTGGGTATACCGTATCAGGGCTCAGGGGTTTTGGGCAGTGCCATTGCCATGGACAAGCACCTGTCCAAGGAGCTGTTTCGCCAGCATGGCCTGCCGGTCGCCGAGTCGGTGGTCATTCGGCTGGGAGAGCCTGTTAAACTTCAGGAGCTTGTTGCTCAGCTCGGGCTTCCTCTGGTGGTAAAACCCGTGCGTGAAGGTTCGAGCCTGGGGCTCACCATCGCCCGGACCCTGACTGAACTGCAGGCCGGAATCGAGTCGGCTCGGAGACATGACAGGCAGGTCATGGTCGAACAGTATATCAAGGGCCGGGAGATCACCGCTGCAGTGCTCGGCAATGACGATCTGACGGCCCTCCCGCTGATCGAAATCATCCCCGGTGAAGGTTTTGAATTTTTCGATTATACCGCCAAGTATCAAGCGGGTGCCTCGCAGGAGATCTGTCCTGCCCCGATCAGTCCGGAGTTGACCGCAAAAGCCCAGGGCTATGCCCTTGGTGCTCATGTGGCCCTGAGACTGCGTGGTTATTCCCGGACCGATATGATCCTTGACGCGGCGGGCAATTTCTATCTTCTTGAGACCAATACCATTCCGGGGATGACGGCCACCAGTCTTCTGCCCCAGGCCGCAGCCAAACACGGGCTGAGTTTTTCCCAGTTTCTTGAACGGTTGATAGAGCTGGCCATGGCGGACAGGGAGTGTCTGAAGTAGGTGGTTTCCGCTTCGCAGAACCGGGTGCAGGATGGCTGTGCGACGGGGTTTTCAGAGGCGAATCCGCTCGGGGGCATTGAAAATGTTGATTCGGTCCGGTCGGGTGTAGGCGACAAGAGTCAAACCTGCCCGGCGGGCGATGGCCAGGCCCAGCGAAGAAGGGGCTGTGCGTGACATGACGATGGGGATACCCATACGGGCACATTTCAACACCATATCGGAGGTCAGGCGGCCAGTGGTATAGATGGCTGACTTGACGGGGGCTCGACCGAGGAGAATGGCGCCCAGGACCTTGTCGACCGCATTGTGCCGGCCCACATCTTCAAAAAATGCCCTAACCCCGCCTTCGGCCCAAAGGCCGCAGCCATGCACACAATGGGTCTCCTGACCAAGTTGCGAGGTGTGCAGAATCTGGAGAATGAATCGGCCTATCTCATCGAATGGCAGGGTGTATTCTTGCAGAGGGTCGAAGGCGCCTTCAAACATTTCCCGGGGGATTTTCCCGGTCCCTCCGCAACCCGAGGTAATGATCACCTCTTTGGCCTTGCTCGGTGGGACATCAGCATAGACCGATATCCTACCCTCCGGGCAGACGATGACCTCCCGAACCTCTTCCGGTTTTTTTATATAGCCCTGGCCAAAGAGAAAACCGACGCCGAACTCGGCGAGACCGATGGGCAAAACCATCGAGGCGCCGATAGTCTCATCGTTTAAGGCGACGGTATAGGGTGTTTCGATGGCCAGCTTTTCTTCCTGCTGCCGGGTCCCTTGTGGAGTCATGACCGTTGTGATGTGGGTGAGTGTGACGTTGGTGTGCATGACCGTGGTGGCTCCTGTCGGCAAAATGAAACTGTTGAAGTGAGAATGATATCTTGTCGGAAAAGGGAGGGTACATCGTATAGAGACTGGCTGACGATTTCAAGAGTTTCAGTGCATCGCCGCCTGTTTTTCTTTCTCGCTGGTGCCTGCTTGTGTAGGTATCTCGCAGATATCAGGATGAAAACAGAATGGCCTGCTGAATTTCTCCGATGCCGGAAGCATCCGCCCAAGACAATCAATTCCCCATCCTGATTGAATTATGGTAGGATGGGCGGTGCAAAAGGAGAAGGGCAGAAAACCTTTTTAAGCAGTTCTTGAGCCAGCGGGGATTTTGTATGCAAAAGAGCATTACCACAGGAGTCCGGGCAGTATCTCTTGCCCTGATAATTCTTATGGGTATTCTCCTATCGCCGTCTTTATCGTCTGCCGCTGGTGGAGGTGAGGATACAACGCCCATCGTGTTGGGGCAGTCTTGTGCCCTTACCGGTCCTGCCAAGAATCTCGGCCTGGAGATGCGAGCAGGATTACTGGCGGCCTTTGCCAAGATCAATGATGAAGGTGGTTTGAAAGGCCGGGATATCGTCCTGCTCAGCCGGGATGACGGATATGAGCCTGACAGGGCAGCTAAAAACACCAGAGATTTTATCAATAATGAAAATGTATTCATGCTCATAGGTGAGGTCGGAACCCCGACTTCCAGTGCTGTGATTCCGCTGGTTGAGCAAAATAAAATTCCTTTTTTTGCGCCCTTTACCGGGGCCGAATTTTTACGAGTACCCTTTCGTAAATATGTAATCAACGTCCGGGCCAGTTATTTCCAGGAGATGGAAAAGCTTGCCTCGTACCTCATTGATGTAAAGAAAATCCGGCGAATAGCCTGTTTCTATCAGGATGACAGCTATGGCCTGGCCGGTCTGGAGGGGATCGAGAGAGCTCTGAAAAAGAGGGGACTTGATCTGGTTTCCCGTGGCAGTTATGAACGTAATACGGTTGCTGTTCTGCGCGGACTCACCGATGTGCAGAAGGCGGATCCGGAGGCGGTAATCCTGGTTGGCACCTATTCGGCCTGCGCTGAATTTATCAAGTTGAGCAAGGCCAGAACGGCAAACGAGCTGCTCTATTGCAACATCTCTTTTGTCGGTACCGAGAGTCTGCGGACCACGCTTGGCAGATACGGCAGCAATGTTATTGTCTCGCAGGTTGTGCCATATCCGAAGGATACGTCGATTGCGCTTATCCATGAATATGCCGATGCCATGAAAAAATACCAGCACGACGCCCCTGTCAGTTTTACTTCGCTGGAAGGATACATTGCCGGCAAGCTGTTTTATCGGATCGCTTCTGCTGTACCCGGTGATTTACGCAGGGAAAAATTCATCTCCACCATGGAAGATGTTGGGACCTTCGATCTGGGTGGTGTTGTTCTGCAATTCGGGCCTGGGGACCATCAGGGAATGGAGACTATCTATTTGACGAAGATCAGTCCGAACGTCAAGAGGGTAGTGGAATGAAAGGGTCGGTTGGCGACGGCGTCTCGTCGAGCGGGCGCTGTTGGAGTGAGCTATGGTGAAATCACAAAGAATATCACTTTCTTCGGCTCCGTTTTATGCCTCTTTGGTGGTCATCCTCTCGCTTGGCCTGTTTACCGGCACATTCTGGGCACTTAACGAATATGAGGCCTATAAAGAGAGTATCTCCAATATACGGGACAACTATCAGAAGCAATACCGGGCCCGTTTGATCGAAGAAATGGGGAATGTGAATGATTTCATAGAATTCAAGCGTTCTCAGACAGACATACTGATTGAAAATGAGATACGCCAGAAGGTCCAGACGGCCTATACCATCGCCTCCCATATATACAGCCAGTATAAAGATGAAAAAAGCACTGCAGAACTGCGGTCAATGGTAGTTGAGATTCTCCGGCCGATCCGTTGGAATAACGATCGCGGCTATTACTTTGCCGGCAGGGTCGAGGAGAGGGTCATTGACCTCTTTGCCGATGACCCCTTTTTCGAAGGGAAGAACCGCCAGGCCATCGCCCAGGAAACCAATCTCGATGTTGTCGGGGATATTATTAAGATCATCAAGGAGAAAGGTGCGGGGATATATCGCTATAACTGGTCAAAGCCGGAATATGTCGGAAGTAGTTATCAGAAGATTTCTTGTGTTAAGTATTTCAAGCCATTCGACTGGTTTGTCGGGGCCGGGGTCTATATCGACGATATGGAAAAA
Source organism: Desulfoprunum sp. (assembly GCA_030696435.1). Classification (GTDB taxonomy): domain Bacteria; phylum Desulfobacterota; class Desulfobulbia; order Desulfobulbales; family Desulfocapsaceae; genus Desulfoprunum. The sequence goes on from JAUYSF010000335.1 coordinate 13,425, forward strand.
ATTATCCAGGAGGATGTCCTGGCCCAGGTCCAAAAGATGCATTTTGGCCTTGATGGTGAGGTCTTTGGCTTTCGCTTTGATGGGACGATTATCTGTAATCGCGATGAACGACTGATCGGCAGATCAGTCAATGATTTTGTCGGTAAAGACGGTACCCCTTTTGGGCAAATGATGTCGGATGCCGGTCAAAAAAATGATCATGAGGGGTTTGTTAGCTATGCCGTGCAAAAAGCCTCTTCCGAAAAGATATACCAGAAGCTGAGCTACGTGAAGTCGTTTAATGACTGGGGCTGGGTCTTTGTGACAAGCATGAATATGGATGAGATGGAAAAGGCCATCGCCGACGAGACCAGGACCTATATCCACATAGCCTTTAAAAATGCCTTTCTCTTTGTCCTTCTTTTTATCGTGGCGGTCTCGCTTCTTCTGCTCATCGCCTATTTCTACTCACTCAAGATCAAGCATGGCATCAGCCTTTTCACCAACTTTTTCAGAAATGCTGCGGATGCCAAGGTGAAAATTGAGAATGCGGATCTGGCCTTTGCCGAGTTCGAGGATCTGGGCAAACTGGCCAACCGCATGATTGATGACAGAATTCACAAGGAACTGCTTCTGCATCGGGATGAACTGCGCCTTGACACCCTTCTGCGCCTGGGGATGATGGAAAAATATTCATTGCAGGAAAAATATGATTTCATCCTGCAGCGGATCGTCCAGATAACCAGAAGTGAAGAAGGGTATCTGGCGCTCGTCAATGCCGCCCAGACGCATATCTCACTCTGCTCTTTTTTCCCCAAGAACGAAGAGACATCCATGGCGGAGACTGGCGGCGAGAATGAATCGCGGCGAATCGAAGACGGCGGCCTGCCGGGCATTGCCGTGCTGCAGAAAAAGGCCGTCATCTGCAACAGTTTCCCGGATACTCAGACACGCAAGGTCTATCCCTACAATACTGAGGTTCGCAGATATCTTGATGTCCCGATCTATAACGGCGGCAAGATCGTGGTGGTTGCCGGGGTCTGCAACAACAGCACGGAGTATGATAATTCCGATGTTCGGCAGATGGCCATGCTCCTGGAAGGTATGTGGCTGCATGTCCTGAAAACCTGTTCCGAGATTGAAATGGCCCGTTTGGAGCGGCAGATCATCGCGGTGAGCCTTGAGGAGAGGAGCAAGATCGGCAGAGATCTCCATGATGGTCTCGGCTCCCATCTCAGCGGTGTGGAGATGCTGAGCAAGGTCCTGCAGAAGAAACTGGAGGTGGATGCGCCTGACAAGGCATTGCAACTCGGTCGAATCCGCAACCTGATCAGAGAGGCTATAGAAAAGACCCGGAGGCTGGCCCACGGTCTCTATCCGGTGCATATCATCGAACAGGGGCTTGAGGCCTCCATCGAAGAACTCATTGTCGAGTTGGAAAGCCTCTATTATGTGGAATGCAGCTTTTCCTATAGCAGTTTGGGCGAGCCGCTTGATAACAATGCAGCAACCCACATCTACTATATCATCAGGGAGGCGGTATTCAATGCCGCCAGGCACGGCATGGCCAAGCACATCGCCATTTTGATAGAAAAGGATCACGGCCATCTGTCCGTGACCATTCAGGATGACGGGCAGGGGATTGCCGATGCCTCGCACCAAAAGGGCATGGGGTTGCATACCATGAAATATCGGGCCAAGGCCATCGGGGCCTCCTTGTTTATTCAGCCGGGAGAACAGGGAGGAACTGTTGTTTCTCTCTCAGGAGAGGTACAGGAATAATGCCAAGAATACTTATCGTGGACGATCATCCCATCTTCAGGATGGGAATGGAAGAGCTGCTTAATCAGGAAGAGGATTTCTCCGTATGTGCGGTGGCCGAGGATATCAGTTCTGCCAGAAAAGCACTGAAGGATATGCAACCCGATTTGGCGGTCGTTGATATCTCCCTTGCCCAGGATAATGGGCTCGATTTGGTCAAAGAGATTACCACTAGCAAAGCGCCCATTCCTGTTCTGGTGCTCTCGATGCATGATGAATCCGTCTGGGCGGAACGGGCAATACGTTCCGGAGCCAGGGGCTATGTCATGAAAAAGGAGGCCTCAGAAACTATTATTTTTGCGATCCGCAATATTTTGGCCGGCAAAATTCATGTCAGTGCCAACATGATGTCGCATCTGCTCGATAAATTCCAGGTCAATCCTGATTGCCAAGGTGCACCAACGGCGGATATTCTGACAGACCGGGAGCTTGAGGTGTTCAGGTTGATCGGCCAGGGGCTGTCAACCCGGGAGATTTCCGCCCGGATGAACCTGAGTATTAAGACAATTGGGACCTACAGAGACCGTATCAAGCAGAAACTCTGTTTGAAGAGCGCGGTGGAGTTGACCAGGCGGGCTGTGCTGTGGACAGAAAAAGAGTGTTTTGGCGACAATTCCCCGGATGATGTAGGGAAATTCCCCACGGATTTTTAGACCTTTTCCTTACAGAAAAAACGGCATTTGGCCGATTCCTTTCTTGGTATCAATCCCCTATAGTATCATTGTTCGACAGGAAGCCGTCCTCACCCGTCTGCCAGAGGGCGGTTTCCTTTTTTTATCTCTGCACCTGAGGCCTGCGCCTTATTCCATTTTCAAATCAAGATGAGAACACGAAGGCAAGCGAGCAGCGACGAGACAGTACTTACACGTACGGCGAGGAGCCGCACAGCGCAGCCGACAAAGTTAACGCTTGATTTGGCATTGGAGTTACTTCTTTCAAAGTTCTGCTTGACTCAGGATCTTGCATGCTGCCGGGGCAGATGACGAAGGTCAGGAAAGATATGAAAAATACCTCCACGACGTATGCCCTGTGTTCTGAGGGCAATGCCGGTTCCCGCCTTTCGATCATTGACGCGGGTTTTTCCTCTCAACCTGATTTTTCCCCGCAAACATCGGAATATCCCCTTTTGACTGGCGGCTTTCCCTCCCTAACAGCCGAGACCAGCTTCCCGCTCTCCCCGACCCTGCAGCTCAACGGCGATCTGGGGGATTTGAACCTGCAAGAACTCGAACGCCTTGCCAAGGCTGAGCTTGAACGTTTGAACAGAATCACCTTTCGAAGTTATACCGTCGAGAGTGATCCGCGGATCTGTGTGCTGGCAGAAGACGGTGGAAGTCTTAAGAATTTCATAGAAACTTACGGTGGCGTCCTGGATATCCACGCGCTGCTTCTTAAAAATGAGCATCCGGAATTCCCACGGGTGTTTGATCTTGCGATCAGCAGAGCGAAGGCCGGATATGAGCTGGCCTATTCCGTGCGAGTGCCCATTGATCGAGAACGGTGTACATACTGTGGTCTCTGCGGGTCTGTCTGCCCGGTTGGCTGCATCTCGGAGGATCTCTCTGTGGATTTTACCCTCTGCACCTTCTGCCGAGACTGTGAAACAATCTGCCCGCCAAAGGCTATTGATATTTACGGTGCCCAGACGAGGCTCTTACAGAGCCCGGCCCTGCTGTTGCTTGACGACATAAAGCTGGATATCCCGGAAAACGGACCGCCGGTATATTCCCAGCAGACGCTGCCCGCATTCTTTGCCACTCTCTTTCCCAGCCGGATCGATGAAGTCATTACCTGTGACCACCGAATATGTCAATACAGCGGCAGACTGGCTGTCGGCTGCAGTCTTTGTCATGAGGCCTGTATTTATGGGGCGATT
>JAUYSF010000339.1 GCA_030696435.1 Desulfoprunum sp.
TAGGTTGCGCCTTGACTATTGAATCCACTTCAGGTTTATACAAGGATATTAAGACATCAGAAACACTAAACATCATCGACTAATAGATCTGGAGTCATCTGAATGACATCTGAAACCCACCGTCAACTCGCCGGTTTCATCTGGAGCATCTGCAACCTGCTCCGTGGTCCCTACAAGCGCAACGAGTATCGCAAGGTTATCCTGCCGCTTACCGTTCTGCGGCGTTTTGACTGCCTGCTTGCACCGGCCAAACAGGCCGTGCTGGAGAAACATCAGGAGATCAAGACCAAGCCCGACACGGTTATCCGTCGTTTGCTGGAGGATATCACCGGCCACAAGTTCTATAATCTTTCGAAGATGCAGTTTGACAAAGATGCCCCGCACTCCCTGCTTAATGACTCGAACAACCTTGGCCCCAATCTCAATAGCTACATTAACGGCTTTTCTCCCAATGTGCGGGCCATCATGGAGAAGTTCAAGTTCAACGAGCAAATCGCCCACATGGCGGAGAAGAATATCCTTTTCGAGGTGATTAAGGCTTTTGCCGCCATCGACCTCTCGCCGCAGCGGGTCGATAACATACAGATGGGCTATGTGTTCGAAGAGCTTATCCGCATCGGGGCGGAGCAATCAAACGAAGAGGCCGGCGAGCACTTCACCCCCCGCGAGGTCATCAAGCTGATGGTTAATCTACTGCTCGCTCCCGAAAAGGACCTCGCCCGGAGCCATGTGGTCAAGACCATCTATGATCCAGCCTGCGGTACTGGCGGGATGCTGTCGGTAGCAGAGGAATACATCCGCAACCTGAACAAGGATGCACAACCAAAGCTCTTCGGCCAGGATTGGAACGATGAGGCCTGGGCCGTGTGTAAATCGGACATGCTGATCAAAGGGGAGGATGCCGACAACATTATCCGCGATGATACCTTCACCAAGGATGGCTTTGACCGGGACAGCGACGGCAATAAATGGACCTTTGATTATATGTTGGCCAACCCGCCCTTTGGCGTGGAGTGGAAGCAGCAACAGAAATATATCCAGCAGGAGGCGGATACACTTGGTTATGCCGGACGCTTCGGCGCAGGCACACCCCGGATCAACGACGGGGCACTGCTGTTTTTACAGCATATGATCTCCAAAATGCGGCCTGTCGATAAGGGGGGCAGTCGCATCGGCATTGTCTTTAATGGCTCACCCCTTTTTACCGGTGATGCCGGGAGCGGCGAGAGCAACATTCGTCAATGGATCATCGAGAATGATTGGTTGGAAACTATTGTTGCCCTGCCGGAACAGCTCTTTTACAACACCGGCATCTCCACCTACATCTGGATCATCACCAACCGCAAGGAAAAGCATCGCAAAAACAAGGTGCAGTTGATCGATGCCCGTAACTTTTGGGTGCAGATGGAAAAGTCACTCGGCAACAAGCGCCGCCGCATCGGCGACCCGTCGGACAAGCCCAAAGACCCGGACCATATTTCAGAAATTACGCGCATATTTGCCAACTATACCAACGGCGAGACCCGGACATTCACGCTGGATGGCAAACTGAAAGAGCTGGTGGTCGGCAAGATTTTCGACAACGACGACTTCGGCTATCACAAGATCACCGTCGAACGCCCGCTACGGTTGAACTTTCAGGCTACGACCGAGCGCATCGCCCGACTGGAAGATCAGACCTCTTTCCGCAGTCTTGCCGGCAGCAACAAGAAGAACGAAATTGTTCGGCAACTGGAGATCGAAGACGGCAAAGCCCGCCAGCAGGAGATTCGCGACCTGCTCGCGGCTTTTGCCGAAGCGCATGGCGAAACCTTGTTCAAGGATCGGAAAAAGTTCCTGCTTGCCCTGCGCGATATCGAACGCGCCCGAGGCGTAAAACTCGATGCGGCTGAGATCAAGGCGGTGCTGGCCGCTTTGGCCGAGCGGGACGAGACCGCGGAAATCTGTCGCGACAAACATGGCAAAGCGGAATCGGACAGCGACCTGCGAGACACCGAGAGCGTGCCGCTCAAGGAGAACATTGAAGAATACTTCAAGCGCGAAGTGCTGCCCCATGTGCCCGATGCCTGGATCGACCACAGCAAGACCAAGGTCGGGTATGAAATCCCGCTCAATCGCCACTTTTATTGCTATGAGCCGCCGCGCGAGTTGGAGGCCATCGAGGCCGACATCAAGGTGTTGGAGAGCGAAATTCTTGACCTGTTGCGGGAGGTCACGGCATGAGTAGCAATGCGCTTACCCTGCATTCCTTTGCGGAATTAACCGGAGCAATCCAGCGGGTCCATGACGAGTTGGCGGCACAGGCCAGCCGTGCGGTCAACATCAGCCTGACCCTGCGCAACTGGTTGATTGGTTGCCATATTGAAGAATACGAACGTATTGGCAAGGATCGGGCCGAATATGGCGAACGTCTGATGGACGCGCTGGCAGCCGAGTTAACAGCTTTGGGCGTTACTCGTTGTGATCGGCGAGAATTGTACCGTTACCGGCAGTTCTATCTTACCTACCCGCAAATTGTGGAGGCGCTGACTCCACAATTGGAACCATTTCTTAGCAGTCGGAGCCGACAGCATGAAGCGGCAGTGGAGTCTACTGGCATCCCAATTGTGGAGTCGGCGACTCCCAAATCTCAAATAGACGGCAAGACACTGGCAACAAAGCTATCCTTTACACATATCGTGGAACTGATCGCTATTGATGATGACACCAAACGAGCATTCTATGAAATCGAGTGCATACGTGGCAACTGGTCAGTCCGAGAGTTGAAACGCCAGATCGGCAGTCTCTATTACGAACGTTCGGGGCTGTCCCGGAACAAGGGAAAACTTTCCAAATTGGCTAATCAGGCCGCAGAACAGGCAATACCTCACCTGGCGATTCGCGATCCCTATATCTTCGAATTTCTTGGGCTTCGCCCCAAAGAGGTTATGGGGGAGTCCCATCTTGAAGATCAACTGATCGACAAACTGGAAGAGTTTCTGCTCGAATTGGGCCACGGTTTCTGTTTCGAGGCGAGGCAAAAACGGATCCTCATCGGCGACGAATACTTTTTTATCGACCTGGTCTTCTACCATCGCCTGCTCAAGTGCCATGTACTGGTGGAGCTGAAGCTGGAAAAATTCAGTCAGGAAAATATCGGCCAGCTTAACACTTACGTGAGTTGGTATCGCAAAAACATGATGGCCGAGGGGGATAACCCGCCCATCGGCATCCTGCTCTGCACCGACAAGAATCACGCCCTTGCCGAGTACGCCCTGGCGGGGCTTGACAACAACCTCTTCGTTTCTAAATACCTGCTGGAACTCCCAAAGAAAGAGGAGATGCAGCGGTTTATTGATGAACAGTTGCGGCAGGTGCAACCATGAAGCGGGTGGCATATCCGAAATACAAGGAGAGTGGGGTGCCATGGTTGGGGGAGGTGCCGGAGGGGTGGGAAATTAAGGCGATTAAGTGGGAATCTCATGTCCAGAGAGGTGCATCTCCACGACCAATTGATAACCCAGTTTATTTTGATGATGACGGAGATTATGCCTGGGTTCGCATTTCAGACGTAACGTCAGCAGGTATGTATTTGGAGTCTACTGAGCAGACCCTTTCAGATTTAGGCAGCTCGCTAAGTGTAAAAATGCAGCCGGGCTCGCTATTCCTGAGCATCGCTGGCAGTGTCGGGAAGCCGTGCATTACCAAAATCAAGTGCTGCATTCATGATGGGTTTGTCTATTTCCCACGGTGGAAAGGAGATGCTCGATTCCTTTACTATATCTTCGCAAGCGGAGAGCCGTACAAGGGGCTTGGGAAGATGGGGACACAACTTAACCTGAATACGGATACCGTAGGTGGAATCGTTCTTGGTTTACCGAATCCAACCGAGCAAATCGCCATCGCCGACTTCCTCGACCGGGAAACCGGTCGAATCGATACGCTGGTGGCTAAAAATCGCACGCTGGTTGATTTGCTGAAGGAGAAGCGCATCGCTTTGATCTCCCGCACTGTCATCCGTGGCCTGCCCGCTGCCGCTGCCCATGAATTCGGTCTTGAACTGCATACCCATTTCAAAGACTCCGGTGTTGAGTGGCTTGGGGAGGTGCCGGAGGTGTGGGAAGTGAAACAGCTCAAATGGTCAATAATGTTTCAGCGTGGACACGATTTGCCTACGGAAAAGCGTGAAGAAGGAACCATCCCTCTGGTGACTTCTGCTGGGATTTCAGCAACACACTCAGTAGCTGCTGCCAAAGGTCCAGGTATTGTAACAGGGCGATACGGCACGATTGGCGAATTCTATTTGGTTGAACAGGATTACTGGCCACTTAACACGACTCTCTACAGTATTACGACATGGGGAAATGATCTTGTTTATTTGTGCTACATGCTTTCCCATTTAAAACCACTGTTCCTGCTTAATGCAGTCAAATCGGCGGTTCCAGGGATTGACCGTAATGATATTCATACAACCATGACGACAGTCCCTCCCCTCCCCGAACAAACTACCATCGCCACCTACCTCGACCTGGAAACCGCCAAGCTGGACAAGTTGGTCGAAAAGGTGGAAGCAGCCGTGGCGCGTTTGCAGGAGTACCGCATGGCCTTGATTACCGCCGCCGTCACCGGCAAGATTGATGTGCGGCAGGAGGCAGCATGAGTCAGACCAACGAAAAAGCCTTTGAAACCTACGTCGGACAGATGTTGCTGGCCAAAGGCTGGCAGCAGGGCTCTGTTGCGGAATGGGACCAGGAACGGGCGATCTTTCCGGCTGAGATAACCTCCTTCATCGCCGAGACCCAGCCTGATCTCTGGAAAGAGATGCGCGGCCTGCACGCCGGTAATCTCGAAATGATGCTGCTCGCGGCACTGGTCAAGGAACTGGAGATCAAGGGTTCGCTCCATGTGCTGCGCCATGGCTTCAAGTTTTACGGCAAGACCTTTCGTCTGGCGTACTTCAAACCCGCCCACGGCCTCAACAACGAAATACTGGCGCTCTACGGGCAAAACCGATTGACCGTTACTCGCCAGGTGCCTTGTCATCCGGGCGATTACAGCACCATGGATCTGGTGTTTGCGGTGAACGGCCTGCCGGTTGCCACCTGCGAGCTGAAAAACCCCGGCACCGGCCAGAGCTGGCGCAATGCAGTCAGGCAATACAAGGAAGATCGCAATCCGCGCGCGCCGCTGTTCGATTTCAAGAAGCGGGCGCTGATCCACTTTGCCGTTGATCCTGACGAAGTCCACATGACCACCCGCCTGAACGGTGGCAAAACCTTCTTCCTCCCTTTCAATCGTGGCAGCCATCCCGGCGAAATCCAGTGCGGCGCCGGGAACCCACAGCACCCTTCCGGCTATCGCACCGGTTACCTGTGGGAAGAGGTGCTGGAGAGGGAGAGCTTCCTCGACATCCTTGGCCACTTCCTGTTCATCGAGAAGAAAGACGAAAAGGTGGATGATGGCAAGGGTGGAAGCCGTATCGTCACCAAAGAGGCGATGATCTTCCCCCGTTATCATCAACTGTATGCGACGCGCAAGTTGATCGACTCAACACGCAGGGAAGGGCCAGGGCGAAACTACCTGATCCAACACTCGGCAGGGAGTGGCAAGACCAACAGCATTTCCTGGCTATCCCACCGCCTGGCCAGCCTGCACAATGGTGACGATCAGAAAGTTTTCGACTGCGTCGTGGTTATTACCGACCGGCAGGTGCTTGACCGCCAGTTGCAGGACGCCATTTACCAAATTGAACATGCCCAGGGTGTGGTGAAAGCCATAGATCAGGATTCGAAACAGCTCGCTGAAGCGCTGATTGACGGCACCAAGATCGTCATTACCACCCTGCAGAAATTTCCCTTTGTCCTGCGGGGTCTGCTCCATGCGGCAGGGGCTGATAATCTGGATAACCCGACCAAGGCGGAACGCGCTCAGGCAAAGGCGTGGGAAGCCGAGATTGCCAAGCGTCGTTACGCGCTGATCGTTGATGAGGCCCACTCTTCCCAGACGGGGGAAACCGCCCGTGAGCTGAAGTCGATACTTGGCGCTGCTGCGGCCCAGGAAAATCCCGAGGAAGAGCCTGATTGGGAAGACCGCCTTAATCAGGTGATGCAGTCGCGTGGGCAGCAGGCGAATCTGAGCTTTTTCGCCTATACCGCCACGCCCAAAGGCAAGACGCTGGAGCTTTTTGGTCGCACTGGCGCCGGCGGTAAGCCGGAGGCGTTCCATTTGTACAGTATGCGTCAGGCCATTGAGGAGAAATTCATCCTCGATGTGGTGAAGAACTACACCACCTACAAGACCTATTTCAAACTGGTGAAGGCGGCTGAGGACGATCCCAACTTGCCCAAGAAAAAGGCCGCACGGGCGCTGGCAAAGTTCCTAATGCTGCACCCCACCAACATCGAGCAGAAGATCGAAGTGATCATCGAGCATTTTCGTAGTCATGTGCGGCACCATCTGGGCAAACGCGCAAAGGCGATGGTGGTGACCTCTTCGCGGTTGCAGGCGGTGAAGTACATGGAGGCGTTCCAGCGCTACATCAAAGCGCATGGTTATGACGATGTGCGACCGCTGGTGGCCTTCAGCGGCACGGTAAAAGATCCAGACACCAGTCTGGAATACACCGAGCCGGGGATGAACACCGACGTGGTCAGCGGCAAGCCGATCAGTGAAAAGCAACTGCCGGAACGTTTTAATTCACCTGATTACCAGGTGCTATTGGTAGCCAATAAGTACCAGACCGGTTTCGATCAGCCGCTGCTCATGGCCATGTACGTGGACAAACGCCTTGACGGTGTGCAGGCGGTGCAGACTCTCTCACGTCTTAATCGCATGATACCTGGCAAAGAGACACCGTTTGTGCTCGATTTTGTTAATCAAGCCGAGGACATTTATCGCGCCTTCAAGCCCTATTATGACGCCACCAGCCTGCAGGAAACCTCGGATCCGGCGCAGCTCGAACAACTCAAACATGAACTGGATGCGGCGCAGGTCTACCACTGGAGCGAGGTGGAGGCATTTGCGCGCATCTTCTATCGTTCTCCCAGCAAGCAGAGCCCCGCCGACCATGCCCACCTGCAGCGACACCTGCAACCGGCGGTAGATCGGTTCAAAGCGGTCTCCGATGAAGAGCTGCGTAGCGCTTTCCGGGAAAAACTGGGTGGGTATGTTAAGGTGTACGCCTTTCTGAGTCAGATAATCCCCTATGCCGACCCCGACATGGAGATGCTTTATAGCTTTGGCCGCTTCCTGCTCCCCCATCTACCGCTTGATCGTGAAAACGACACGGTCAAGCTGGGTGATGAAGTGGGCCTGCAGTACTACCGACTGCAGCGGATATCTT
>JAUYSF010000344.1 GCA_030696435.1 Desulfoprunum sp.
TTATCAATATTGTGCGATCAGTCCCGTCTTTGGTGATGGTCTGTTTGTTGATCGCAATAGTATAGTCCCGCTCCGCCAGTTTCAAAAACTTCGGCAGGCTCTTTCTCCTGGCATCATGGGCCAGATAGATGACTCCGTCCGGTTTGAGATAGGTATCGAACACCCGCAGCAACGGCGCAAAGAACTCTTCGCGGAAGAGAATCTCAGCGCCGGCCAGGACATCAAAAGGAGGAAGTGCCGGAGGATTCAGCCAGTCAAGTAGGGCAAATTTGATATCTTGCAAGCCCGAGGCAGCAGCACTGACCCTCTGGAAATCCATAATGATTTCCTCATAATCACTGATAGTCACCGCAAACCCGGAAGCAGCAGCGGCAAGTCCCGGTGCGCCAAGGCCTGCTCCGAGCTCAAGCAGGGTTTTGCCTTTTCTTTCCGGAATCATGGTCAATACATAGGAAAGCAGCAGCGCAGCATCCCAGAGTTTGATCCAGAAGGGAAACTGCGAGACATCGGCAAATGGATCCTTATCGCCCAGAATTTCCTCCAGATCAGCGATCTTGAGAAGACGCAGGGTATGCTCGCCAATCTTCAGTTTATCAAAGGTCAGGGTGTATTTACCCTTGATCTGATTATATATTTGCCGTTCCCGATCGGGGAGAGTTCTGATATCCATCACAATCCTTTCCGACAATCCCGAAATTGCCAGAGGTTAAAAGTATATAATTGGGGAGAAGCAGGCAATATCATCGAAAACGAAAGCCAGGCTGATATCCCGGAGAGCATGGTCGTGAATAAAAAAAGGCCGGTTGACAGTGCATCAACCGGCCATTCAAAATACAAAAGATCAGAAATTATGTCAATCAGCAACCTTCCACGCCGCCAGCCTTGGGAGGCGTAACTTTCACTTTATCACCGGCCTTCATTTTGTCAGCACCTTCGCAGGTCATGATAACTTTGGTTCCCTCAACGGAATCAACAGTACAAGCAACTTTGGCGGCATAACCAACACCCACTGCACCCAAAGCGAAAACCAGAGCCAATGCCACAGAAACAATCCTTTTTTTCATTGCTGTTCTCCTCTATCACTGGTTATTTTTTTTCGGGGCCATCCCCCGAAGCATACACTGACGACAAGCAGCAGAGCCGCCAGATAGGATGAGCCTGAGCCTGCTCGGATCCAATCTGCCTCTGACGCAAATTAATCATTCAACTAAATACCTCTATATCTTTTCCGTTCTGGACTGTCAACGTTTTCCTGCTCATTCGATGACGCTTCGGACATCCTTCACCAGGACCGTATGGGACACCAATCCTGTATAACTTTTCACCACATTCCCCGATTTATTCACGAGAAAAGAGATTGGAATACCAAAGACACCGCCGAAATTTTCGGCTGTTTCGGCATCGGCCATCAGAACCGGATAATTTATCGCCTGCCGTTCCACGAGTTGAGCCACCTCTGCTGCTCCCCCCTGATCAACAGAGAGGCCGATCACCGAGAATCCTTCCTTGGCAAATTCCTGCTGCAGTTCAACCAGAGTTGCCACTTCCTGCATGCAGGGTGGGCACCAGGTCGCAAAAAAAGTGACGAGCAAAGCCTTTCCCTGAAAATCTTTACTGTCTACATTTTTACCATCAACCGCATTTGCCAGACTGAAAGCCGGCATCTTGGTACTGGCCCGGGATATCCCGGTCAAAGGGCCTGCGGCAGTTACGAACAGACAAATACAGACTATACAGCAGAGGCTATGCAGGTTTTTCATCAACGTACTCCCTGGGGAGATTTTAATTTGTATCAGTGTATACTATATTCTTCTTACAAAATATTCCACCTTAATGGAATGTCAACCAAATTGAAGGCCCTTCTCAATCCCGTTGGCACCATTCCACTCTGATATTCTTTGAAAAGTATCTCAGATATCGTGTGTAAAATGCAAAAACATGCTACACTGCTCCGTCCTGTAACAAAGGGGCGAAGAGGAGATTCCCACTGCAACAGGCCATTGAATGCTCCCTCTCCTCCAGAGCAAGGCTGGTTGCACCTCACAGAACTGCGGTGATGCCAGCGTAACAGTTCAACTAAGGAATCACCATGGAACCAGTTGCACACAACTCCAGCTTGAAAGCTCTATTCCTGCGTTTATTCGTCCTTACTCTTCTGATCCTTCCCACCGTCAGCTCGGCTGAGCTTCTTGACCGGGTAGTAGCGGTAGTCAATGACGAGGTCATTACACTCTCAGACTTGGAAAACGAGGGACAAGAGCTGTTTCGAAACATCTCGGCAAAGACTCCGGCAGCATCTCTCTCGGAAACTCTGAAAGCGGCCAGAGAAGATGTCCTTGAAGCCCTCATCGAAAAACACCTTATTTCTCAGAAAGCCCAGCAAAACAACATTTCGGTTTCCCCGGATGAAGTTGAAAATGCCTTCCAAATCATGGTCGGCAAGTCAGGCCTAAGCGCCGACGACTTTCTCGCCAAGATGAAAGATTCAGGTATGACGGAGCCTGTCTACAGGGGACAACTCAAGAGTCAGGTGCTCCAGGGTAAGCTGGTCAGTGCGGATGTTAGATCAAAAACCGTTATTACCGATGACGAAATTCTCGACTATTACGATACCCATTATACATCCCAGACCAGTAAAGGCGGCTTATATCTTCTCCAGATAGGGTTTTCCTGGCGTGATCCCAAAAACCCCCAGGCGCCGCCGGAGGTCTTGCGAGTAAATAAGCTTGAAGCAGAAAAAAAGGCTCAAAAAATCCACGGTCTCGCCAAAAACGGCGATGATTTCAAGGAACTTGCCAAAAAATACTCAGAACTCCCTTCTGCAGCAGATGGGGGAGATATCGGCGTCTTTCAGATCGATGAAATGGCCGAATATATGCGAGATGGGGTCAAAGAACTGAAATCAGGTGAGATCAGCGAGATCATCGATACCCCTGATGGATACCAGTTCTTCAAGCTTCTCAACAATCAGGACGGGGCCATCGTGATCAAAACCCCTCTTGAGCAGGTTAAAGAGGAAATCAGAAGCACCCTTTACGAACAGCGCATGAAAAAGGCCTATGACGACTGGATGACCAGCCTAAAAGACAAGGCCTATATTCAAAAACTTTAGCCCCCGGCATTATCCGCAGGCTTCAAAATTTCCGGGTCAACAATTATACCACCGCACCGAACCCCGAACAGACAGTCTCACCTTTCTCTGACAGGAACCTGAAAATGATTAAGAATATCCCCGAAAACGAGCGGGAATCGCTTGGCGAACTCCTTCACAGAACCAGGGAGGAATTGGGCCTGAGCCTCGAAGAGGTGGCCGAGGCTACCAAGATCTCCCTCTACAACCTGAAGGCCATCGAAGAAGATGATTACGCCAACCTGCCGGCAGAGGTCTTTGTCCGAGGATTTTGTGGGATCTATGCCGTGCATCTCTCGCTTGATCCGGAAATGATCCGGGAGCGCTTTAATGAGCAGAAGGTGAATATGCCCCGCCGGAGCACCAAGAGGGCACCCACACCCACTCAACTTGCGCTCGAGACCAGCAACATGGCGGAACGCCCCGCAGTTACCTCGCACTCGATTATCGGTCTTTCACTCCTGGCCATCTTCATCGTCGTGACTGCCATCTCTTGGTACCTGTCCTGGAACCCCGCCACCTATCTCAGCCAAAAACTACGAGGTGTCCCAGAACAGCCGACAGTTTCAACAGAACCGAAAGACACATTAACAGATGAAGCCACTGATAATACCATAACAAAAACTGCACTGCCCTCCACAGCGCCCGTTGTCGGAACAGATACCCCAGCCTCGGAAAAGGCCATGACCGAGGAACTGGCCCAGGAAAAACCGATCGTGGTACCGCCCATCGTTCCCATAGCCACTCCCCCTGTCACGCAGAGCACAAAAGAAAATGCCTCTCCGCCAGTCTCCGTTCCATCCGGGCAAATAGCTCCGCCGGCCCTGCCGGGTAAATCGGCTCATTCCTCGGGGAGCAGCACCTATCTTCTCAAGGCATCCTCCAAGGAGGCGACACATATCACCGTAAAAATTGATGAAAACCCAGCCGAACGATTCGTCCTGGCAGCCGGCCAAAGCCGGAGCTGGAATGCCGGGAAATCAATAACCATCACCCTGCCGGCCGGAACAGGTACTACCTTTACCCTCAACGATATCCCTCTCAATCTGCCCAAGAAAGATCCCGGTCAGGAAATAACAATCTCCATCCCGGAATATCTCCTGGAATAGCCCTCCATGTCACCGCGCTCTCTTGAAGCGGAAGCCATTGTCCTTGATTGCCAGGATCACGGCGAGGCTGACCTTATCGTCACCTTTTTCTGCCTGGACATCGGGCGGGTCTCAGGAATCGCCAAGGGAGCCAAGCGGAGCCAGAGAAGATTTGTCAATAAACTTGAGCTCTTCAGTTTCTTACATATCACCTATTCGGATCTGGCAAACAGTTCGTTGCTCTTTATCCATGACGCCGAACTCCACGCCAGTTTTCTCAATCTTCGTAAAAACATAGCCCTTTATACCACCGCCACAACCATCAGGGAATTCATCCTGATGGCCATGCGGGATGGCGAGCGGGACGAAAATCTGTTCCGCTTGATCCTCTGGGCCCTGCACAACCTCGACATGAAGCAACCCCACCTCAGTGTGCTCGCCCTGTTTCTCGTGAAATTTTACGCATGTATCGGATACAAACCGCAGATGCACGCCTGCCTGAGCTGTGGCACTCCCGTGTTATCCGGCCTGGAGTATCGTTTCAACTACCTCAGCGGCGGGATTGTCTGTTCGGCCTGCCCATCAACTACTCACCAAGCGGGTATCCGCCTCTCCCAGGGAACTGTCAAAATCCTGCAATCGGCTCAGGATATGCCTCTGGAAAGACTGCACCGCCTCAAATTCTCGGGCCCCGTCCTTGATGAATGTCTTAATGTGCTTCATTATTACGGCAGGCATCTATTCCAGCGGGATATCTCTTCGTGGAATATGCTCAACAGTTGCGGATACATGGGGAAACGGCTGGCGAGACAGGCTCAGAGATAACGTATTTCACCGCAGTGCTCGACCTTTTCATAGCCGTCGGCAAAGCGCAGAACAAGACCACCATCGTCTGATATTCCAGCCACTAAGGCCTGATATTGCGGTTTTGTCATCACATCCAGGCCATAAACAACCTGACGACCAAGACTATCTGAAAGCTCCTTCCATCTCGAGAGCAGCAGATGTCCACCGGTGTAGCTGGAATCTTCATCCCGCAGTTGCCGTTCTTCCTCAAAATAGAGCAGTCCGAGGGCATAGGAAAGCTTGGCCAGAAAGATGCGGGAAAAGCGATTGAGATCAACCGGATGGCCGAGGACCTCCGCCAGAGAGATCGCCAGATTGTCCAGCTCGGGAGGAAAGGAGGAGTTGTTGATATTGATGCCGAAACCGATGAGGTTATATTCTTCCCGGTAGCAGGGGCCGGTAAAGCCCTCGACCAGAAAACCGGCGAGTTTTTTGCCGTCGACCAAGACATCGTTGACCCAGCGCAACACCGCCCGCTCCCCCCCCATCTCCCGCACCGCCTCACAACAGGCCACCCCGGCCGCCAACGGCACAAACCGGCGCGAACTCTCAATCAGGGTATTGGCATGGATCAGGCACCCCCATACCCCACCCACCGGGGCATGCCAGACTCGGTCAAACCGCCCCTTGGAACGAGCCAGGGTATCAGCGAAAACCACCGTGCCGCTGTGTACGGATTTCCCGGCCTGTTCCGTGGCGGTGATCAGAGCCCGACAA
>JAUYSF010000351.1 GCA_030696435.1 Desulfoprunum sp.
ATCGACAACGATGAGGGTGTTGACTTTTCTCTCGTCGATCAGTTTGATTGCCACAACCGTTTTCCCGAAAGCCGTTGTGCCGGAGAGTACACCGATATCATGCTCAAGCAACCTGTCCACTGCCAGGGGTTGTTCGTCTCTCAGGTTGCCATTGAATGTAACGTCGATCCTTTTGCCACAATTGGTCTTGTCCAGGCAGATGACATCCATTCCTTGTTCAGCAAAAACTGCCCTCAGGTCCTGCTCGCAGCCTCTTGGCAGACAGAGATATTCGACAGTATCTTCAGCACAACAGATAATTCTCGGTTTGTCATAGGTCGGCATGCGCATCGCCTGATTCTTGTAGAACTCGGGATTTTTGAAAGCCGCCAGGCGTTTCAACTGGTTCAGAGCCCTTTGCGAGATGCCTGTCTTCGGAACAAACAGCATATTTGCTTTTACGATCTCTATTTCTCGCGGAAAGTCCGTTTTCAGTAATTTGACCTTGGTCGTTTCCCATGGCTTTGGCTCATCTTCATCTATTTTCAAGACCCCGAGTTCATTTCCCTGACTCAGTTTTAAAGTAAGCGTCGTTACCTCATCTTCTGAGAGCGTTCTAATCGTGCCTAAAAATGCCCATTGATCGGGATACGGCTCGAAATTCCTGTCAATGAATTCACTGTTTCTGGCCTTTCTTGCCTCTTTTTGCAAAGGCAGAGCTATCAGATTCCCCAGACCACCCTTGGGCATCGTGTCCTGATTGGGGAAAAATCTGTCGTATGATTTGAAAGCGATCTCATGCCTGTTTTGCATGGTGTAGGTAAGTAAGGATGTGCCAAATTTTCTAGCCAGGGATGCAATTATCGTCTCTTTAAAGAATAACCACACATGGCCTCCATTGCCGGAACGTGAACGTTCGATGGCAACAGGGATGCCTAATTCCGCACACACCTCCCGCAATGCCGCGATATCCTTTTTCCACTCCCCATCATCAAAATCGATCGCCAAAAACCAGCATGTCTCATCCATGAGCATCGGGTATATCCCCGCAACTATTTTCCCCCGCAGATGGTCATCAATTACTTTCTCAGTAAGAGCAACATACGCTTTATGGGTGCACCCGATGCATTTCCCCTTCGGCTTAACGCAGACGGGTTTCCATTCATTCAGACAGGAGGGAGAATACCCAGACGTCCCCTTTTTCCTGTTTTCCCATCTTCTGGCGTAAACATCGTCGCGTCCTTTGAAAAGCGATATAAACAGCCTGATTTTTTCTCCTTCGTCAGCATTCTTGCTCATGCCTTGCGGCGAAACTTCAGCAGCTTGCGGAGCGATTATTTCAAATTCGGATTTATTCCCGGGAATTTCATCACCCGAATACCGCGCCTCCGCAATATCCAACCGTGCCTTCAGGGCTCTGATTTCATCTTTCAATTTACTGTTTTCAATCAATAACACCTGACACTTCTCAGACAGCTCTGAAATTGAAATAGAATTTTCAATTTTCACGTTGAGACCTCTCGCTATGTTCCTTTCTTCCCTTGGCCATTCCGAAGCTCTTCTGTATACACTTCCTTGCTCCCTACCACTCATCCTGCCACTTTTCGTAGCTCCATAATAGTATCCTACCTCTCTTTTGCGAAACGATTAACTGTATTATTCGTTTCATATATGATACGATTAGTACATGCAAACGAATCAATGGATATGGCAACATAAGGATTGGCCGAATTTTTCTTTCGATGCAGATCAGCTGCTGACGAGCGTTGGATCAGCCTCACAACTGATTGGAGAGCTGGAAGCAATAAGCCGGTCGATGAGTGGTCATGAGAGGATGGCTGCCTTGGAACGTGTTTTGGCCGACGATGCAATTGAAACAGCAGCTATAGAGGGAGAAATATTACGTCGAAGCTCTGTTCGATGTTCAATTCGCAAACGAATAGGTTTGCCGGTTGACCAGGAAGACTGGGATGATCGTGCAGACGGCTTGATCGCCATGCTCCTCGATGCAAGAGATCAGGCCCCCAAACCACTCACAACTGAGAGATTGCTGAGTTGGCAAGCAGCGCTGTTTCCTACCGGTTATTCAGGTCTTAAAAAAATCCGTGTCGGAAAATACAGGGGCGATGAAGAGATGCAGATCGTCTCGGGTCCTGTTGGAAAGGGGACTATTCATTACATTGCTCCGCCAAAAAATGAACTGGATAATGAAATGGACGTGTTCCTCAACTGGGTGAATACAAACGATAAGTACAACCCATTGCTCAAAGCCGGGATCGCTCACTTATGGTTTATTATGATCCACCCCTTTGATGACGGGAATGGTCGGGTGGGAAGAGCCATTACAGATTACATAATGTCATTCAACTACCCTTCATTAATGCAACTTATCTCTTTCTCGAAGCACTTCAGCCTGGATAGAAAAGGGTATTATGCAGTTCTTGAAGAGGCTGGTAAACAAGGCCTCAACATTACTGCCTGGCTCAAGTGGTTTTTGCAAACAACAATTACAGCAATGCGGGAAGCACAATGGATAGTTGAGAGGGTTATGTTGAAAGCGCAATTCTGGCAGTTGCATAAAGACATGCCTTTAAATTCTCGACAGTTAAAAGTGATCAACCGTCTGTTTGATACTGGAGAAAAGTTTGAAGGAGGCATGACAACACGCAAATATGCAGGAATGACAAAATGCAGCAAAGTGACAGCCAGCAGAGATTTATCTGATCTCCTGGACAAGAAAATCTTACAAAAAACTGCTGCCGGCGGCAGAAGTACGAGCTACGAACTTACTGGAAGTAATTAAGTAGAATGGTTCAGACTTGATCTGATTACTTATCCCTCAAGATACTTCAATCTCACTTCAGCGGCAGATACGCGTCGGTAGTCATGTTCAACGACGCGCGTTAGCGCACCCGCTGCAGCCCCTTGATAAGCGCGAGCTTCTTTAACTCTGCTTCATATGTCTCATACTCACCCAAATGGAGCCGCATAAGGCTCTTCCATAGCTTGCCGTGGTTGGGAACGAAGAAATGAAGCAATTCGTGGACGATGACATAGCCCCAGAGCTCCTGATCAAGTTCCAACAATTCGACATTAAAGTTCATGTGGCCATTGGTGGAACAGGAGGCCCACTTATTACGCATCGAGCGGATACCAAGCCATGCCACTTCAACATCAAGTTTTTCCGCCCAGTGATGGACTCGATTTTTAAACGCGCGTTTTTGATCCACTGCCGCCATCACATTACATCCTGTCTGCCTTTTCCAGCAGCGTAAAAAGCTGGTCTACCAAAGCAGTCACCTGGTCCAGGTCATCACTGTTGGCGAGAACGGCGAAGGTCACTTTCTGGCGCAGCTCACGCAGCGAATTTTCGCTCTTCTTCCAGTTGGGAAACTGAGTGAATGCCTGCTTGATCTTCCGGCTCACCTCTTCTGCGCCGTCAATCTCCGCATCGAGGAGCGTGCGATAGACAAAGTAGGTCAGCCCATCAAAGCCCTTCTCCGCCTGCTCCCTTTTTCGCGCCTCATTCGCTTCAATTTCTCTCAACAAACTCGTTAGCGCTTCAGCAGTGCTGGTCTGGCGATCCTCAAAACTCTCCTGTACCGCTTGCGCCCGCTCGGCCATGGCGATGAGATACGGGTCATCGCTCTCATCTTCCGCCTTTTTTTCAATACTCTTGACCAGGTTGATGACTTTTTTCCCGTCTCCGCCTTTGTTCTCAGTAATATACCTTATGGTGGCCTCGCCCAGTTCCAGTACCTGGTAAACGGACTGAATGTAACTGGCTCCGACATACTTCTGTACCAGCTCACTGGTCTTTTTCTGAAATGCGCGATCGACCAGAACCCGCCTGGTATAGGCCTTCCGCACCACTTCATACATCGCCGAGAGTGTGCCGTAATCATCGATGAAGGGCCGCAGGAAGGCATCAGGGGAGATGATCTCGTAGAGCATCTCGATTTCTTTGTATTCCTTGAAAAACGCCTTGCGCCGTTCCGGATCGCGGAAGTGCTCGATCAGGGCATCGACATCCTTATCGTCAAAGTTCCGTTCAATCAGCGCCAGGTATCCCGGGGCCTGCTGCTCCATCTTGTTCCGGAAAAGCACCTTGAGGAGTTTCAGATCCTTGACGATGGCATTAATCTCTTCGCTGTCGAAGGCCAGCGCCTTCTCCAACTTGTCGAAAATACCTACAAAATCGAGGACAAAGCCGTGCGGCTTGACCATCTCGGCCTGCTCGTTTTCATAGGGGCGGTTCACCCTCGCAATGGCCTGCAGTAAGGTGTGGTCGCGCATCGGCTTGTCGAGGTACATCGCATAGAGCACCGGCGCATCAAAGCCGGTGAGCAGTTTCTCGGTGACGATCAGGATCTTCGGCTGCTGGTCGAGTTTGCAAAAGCTCTTGCGGATCTGCCGCTCCTTTTTCGGGTCGAGATGGAATTCCTTGAGAAGCGCGGAGTCATTGTTGTTGCCGGTGTAGACGACCTCGGAATACTCGGTTGGTAAAAACTGATCCAGCGCATGTTTATAGTGGGCACAGGCCTCGCGATCGACGCCGACCAGAAAAGCCTTGTAGCCCAGTGGCTCA
>JAUYSF010000369.1 GCA_030696435.1 Desulfoprunum sp.
GTGCCCGCCATGGCCCCCTGAACTACCAGTACGACAACTAACAATGCGCCGAAAATGGCCTTTTTCATGATACTCTCCTCAAGATTCTGCTGATTAATCCTTTTCAGTCGGCAGGCCTGTTGCTTTGCTCAAACCGACAGGACATGCCCATTCTGTGATGACATCTAGCCCAAAAATGCTTTTTGGTCAACGATGCTTTTCCAAAAAAAAAGCCCTCCAGACGACACTGTGTCGCCTGGAGGGCCCGGGGTGGGGAGGAGGTACCCCGTAAGTTCCGTCTCTCTTACATTCTGCTGCCCATCATGCCGCGTCCGCCACCCTGGCCACCCATCATGCCGCCGCGACCCATGCCCATACCACAGCCCCCGCCGAGATATGTTGCCACACCGGCGGCCTTGGCCTTATCCTGCATGGTTGCCTGCAGATCGAAGAGCTCGCCGCTGAGCTTGGATGCTGCGGCTGGATTAGGATTATCACTCTGCATCATGGCCCGCATTTCGGCATGTTTCATGATTATCTGTTTGCGCAAGGCCTGGGTGTCACGCTGGAAGGCATCCAACTTGTCCTGAGTCGCCTTGTCCAGTTGTTGATTCATCTGCTGCCCCTGAGCTTGTGGACAATTTACACCCATCCCCATACCTCCGCCCATACCGCCTCTGGCTGAAGCGATACCGACTGTTGCAAGACTCAGTACAAGGGCAATTGCTGCGATTTTCTTTTTCATTGTTTTTCTCCTGTGTTGATGTTTTTTCCGATGCTTTGGAAAACTGTTTTCTTGTTCTTTCAGTTCATTCCTGAGGGCAGATGGTGTTGGTTGCCATCACGCTCTTCCTCGTATGAATAAGAATAAGCAACATGCATGCCAAAAACACAACGAATGGCTAACACCTTGAATCAACATAAATTATCTTTTCCAGGCAGACAAATCACAGCATCAGGAGTAGAACAGGTGCGAAAAAATTACCCAGTGGCTATCCCTGACTGCCTCTCTTTTTCCCAGAGCTCTACCGTTGCAGAAGCCGAGAGAGGCAGAGAAATGGTCACCATCAATCCTCCGGTCTGCCCGTTTGCAGCCTCGATGGATCCACCGTGCCATTTGACGGCCTGGGCAGCAATAGCCAGGCCGAGACCTGCGCCACCGCTCTGCCGATCCCGGGCCGCCGCCACCCGATAGAAAGGCCGAAAAAGGGCCTCCAATTCCTCGGCCGGTACACCGGGGCCATGATCGCTGACCTGAATTACGGCCATCCCCTCTCGTTGGCCCAGAGAGATTTCGGCCTCAGTATGTGGCGCGGTATAGCGAGCGGCATTGCGCACCACATTTTCAATGGCCCGGCGTACAAGCTCCGGCGAACCGTCAATCTGCAGATCCTCCAGGCTGACCACCTTTACCCCGCGCTCCGTTTTACCGACCTCGAAATTGGCATCTTCGACAATCTGCAGGACCAGCTCCCACAAGTCTATCCGTTCCTTTTCCCCGCCTCCCTCTCCGTCCTCAAGACGGGTCAGACTCAGAAGATCTCCGATAAGCTCGTTGAGTCGATCCGATTCCTTCTCAATTGTGGCCAGAGCCTGATCATCCCGGCTATCGAAACGCTGTCTGGCCAGTTCCAGGGCCACATTGAGCCTGGCCAACGGCGAGCGGAGTTCATGGGAGATATCCCTGAGCAGCCGCTGACGGGAGAGGATCATTTTCTCGGTCGCTGCCGCCATCGTGTCGAAGTCCCGCCCCAACTGGACGATCTCGTCAGCGGCTTTGCCAAGGTTATCCCCGACCCTGGCCGAAAAATCACCCGCAGCGATCTGTCGGGTCACCCGGCGCAGTTTCGCAAGAGGAGCGGAAAAAGACCGGGCCAGCAGCAAACAGACGCCGGCTGCGACCAGGATCATGATAATCAGCCGATCCGGCCCGCCGCCACTGAGAACAAAGGGAAAGATTCCGCCCGGCGGCCCATTCGGCATTCCCGGGGGCGGCGCGGGCATCGGCGGCCGAGGTCCAGGGCTGGTGCTTAGGGGGCCGTGAAGCCCGGGGGGAGGACCCTTGCGATGCAGACCTGCCACTACAAAATGGTCACCATCTCTGCTCTGGAGCATGCCGGCAACCAGCAACTGGCCGTCCCGATTGCCAACCTGCACCCCTTTGCCGTCCTGGGCAGCCTTGACCATTGTTCCGAGTTCGGCCGGAACCAACGCCCCCAACAAACCCTTCCCATCTTCCGCGATCAGTATCAAGTGGGTTTCGGTACCGGCCTCAAACTCGCGGACATAGGCTCGATAGGCCTCGATACCGCTGTATCTGTAGGTATCATGGGCAGCCTGGCCCGAAATAAGGATAAACCGGGCGATGCTCTCCTCGTAATCCCGGGAAAGATTCTCCCGAAAGGACTCAAATGGCCCCCTGCTGATGGTGTAGATAAACAGGGTGCTCAACGCCCCTGCCATGACCATGGCCAGGATAAAACTGAAAAAGAGTTTATAAAACAAACTGCGCACTTCGCTCTCCTTACCGGTCTAGTATCGCCCGCTCTTGTCTTCATGGGCCTGGGAATAGAGATAGCCGACACCTCGCACCGCCTTGATCCGTTCAACACCCTCTCTTTCCTGTCCCAGTTTTTTTCTAAGACTGGAGATATGGACATCCACGCTGCGGTCAAAAAGCGACAAACGTCGCCCAAGGACCTTGACCGCCAGATCCTCCCGAGGCATAACCCGTCCCGCCTTGCACAACAGTTCATAGAGCAGGGCAAATTCCACCGCCGTCACGAGAACTGCCTTACCTTGTTTCTGCACGGTCCGGGTCCCCGGATCGAGACAGAGATCACCCACGACAATCCGTACGGCATCCGGACCGCCGGCCATTCCCTGATTTGCAGATCCGACCCGGCGTTGGACGGCCCTGATCCTTGCTACTAGTTCTCTCGGATTAAAGGGTTTGGCGAGATAATCATCGGCCCCCATCTCTAGCCCGACAATCCGGTCAATCTCTTCCCCCCTGGCCGTCAACATCAGAACCGGGACACGGGAGGTTTCCCGAATTGTCCGAAGAACCTCGAAACCGTTGCGACCGGGTAGCATGACGTCGAGGATCACAAAACAGTGCGCACCCGAAAGGGCCTGCCGTACACCATCCTGCGCCTCATGGGCGGCCGCAACCTGAAATCCCTCGCCCGTCAGATACTCGGCCAACAGCCCGCAGAGTTCGACATCGTCATCAATTAAGAGAATGCTGTTCATTCCGTATC
>JAUYSF010000380.1 GCA_030696435.1 Desulfoprunum sp.
CTGTCGACAGATCAGGGCTTCCGAGCTTGGTGGGACGATAAAGCTGTTTTTATTCACGGCTGATGAGGAAGAGGAAACCCGGAAACAGGCCATGGACGCGGGTGTCGACGAGGTTGTGGTAAAGAGTCCTGAGGCAGGCGAGATTGTCGCGACTGTCAAAAACGGGCTTTCCTGACATCTTGTCTCTTTGTTTTCATCTGACGTAAAAATTTAGTAAATAGTTTTTTCTATTGTTATAATTCAGAAAGCGGTTGTAATCTGGCGTGGATAAGATACACGAATAATCCCGAATTTGGCCTTGGGCTGTCGGGGGGTGTTGCACTTGCGACCGATTCAATCATCAACTGGTGAGCAGTATTAGATAATGATGGATTTTTTCAACTATTTCCGCTGGCAGGACATCGTCGATATCCTTGTCGTGGCCTTTGTGATTCATCAGTTGATTTCCATCATCAAGGGCACACGTTCAGTGCAGATGGTCCTCGGTATGGTCATCATGACCATCGTATATTTTCTGGCCAGGATCCTCGATCTCTCCACGCTTATGTGGATCATGCAGACATTCCTGAGTTCTATCCTGCTCATCGTTATCATTGTCTTTCAGCAGGATATCAGAAGGGCCCTGACCCAGGTGGGCAAGACACCTTTTCAGAGGAATATGGATTTTGCCGACAAGGATCTTGATGAGATTATCCGGACGGTTTTTTATCTCGCCAAGCGCCGGATAGGCGCACTTATTGTCATAGAGCGGGAGACCGGTCTAGGGGATTTTGTAGATTCCGGCTTTGAATTGGATGCGCGACTGACCAAGGAACTGCTCATCTCGATATTTATGCCTGTCTCACCTTTGCACGACGGTGGTGTTATCGTCAGCAATGGCCGCATACGGACGGCTGGCTGTATCCTGCCTCTTTCTCAGAATCCTTACATTAACAAACGGTATGGGACCAGACACCGGGCAGCTATTGGTCTGTCCGAGGAGACCGATGCTGTTGTCGTGGTCGTCTCGGAAGAGACCCAGGAGATTTCCGTCGTCAGGAATGGGGTGATGACGACGCTCAACGATGAAATCAGTCTGAGTAACAGCCTCAGGGCAATCTTTATCGACAAGGAAGGGGCCCCGCAGACATGGAAAAGCTGGATCTTCAAAAGATAATCCGGGTCAGAGACAAGCTGCTCGATAGCCGCAACTGGCAGCGCTTGCTGTCAAGGAGCTGGTTCCTGAAGGGATTGTCCCTCTGTCTGGCAGTGATGCTCTGGTATTTTGTCGGCAGTGACGATACAGTCGATAAGAATGTCATGATTCCGATCGAGATTATCAATTTGCCAAGAGACTTGGTCATTTCCAATCAGTTCAAAAAAGAGATCGAGGTGACGGTCAGCGGTCCACGCTCATTGATTCTGGAGATGACCAATCGTGCTGTCACCCGGCAGGTCGACCTTTCATCCGCTACTCCCGGTACCATGGTGATCAGCAATGCCAATAATTCGATCCCCGTCCCTCGGGGCATAACGGTTCTGAGGGTGCAACCCTCGTCGGTGATACTCTCACTTGATAAGCTCATCCAGAAGCATTTCCCTATCAAAGCGGTTGCCTCGGGCAGGATTGCTTCGGGTTATATCCTGAAAAAGATGAAAATGGATCCTGAAGTCATTACCATTACCGGACCTCAGACCATTCTCTTCCAGATAGACGAACTGCAGACTCAAAACATCAACCTTGAGGGATTGAGTGAATCCCAGCAACGCCAAGTGCCGCTCAAACTCAGCACGGAGATTGTTGAACTCATTGGGGAAACCTCTGTGACGGCTTCTCTACAGGTAGTCCCCGAGGCCGTTGAAAGGAAGGTTCACGATATTCCGGTTGTCGCTATTCTCGATGGGGTACAGCAACAGGTCAATCCGGCGGAGGTAACGGTCACGGCTAACATCCCCAAAGTTCTGATCAAAGAAAAGACGGATCTGAAAAAACTCTTCACCGTGACGACCACCGATGTACTCGGGGATGGTAAAATGAAGGTTGTGATAA
Source organism: Desulfoprunum sp. (assembly GCA_030696435.1). Taxonomy (GTDB): domain Bacteria; phylum Desulfobacterota; class Desulfobulbia; order Desulfobulbales; family Desulfocapsaceae; genus Desulfoprunum. Next base: position 2,030 of record JAUYSF010000380.1, read on the forward strand.
TCCCCCGTGAGGATGTCAAAGAACAGATTGAAATCCTCGCGGTTGAGCCTGATTATGTTGAAATTGTGAAGAAAAACGGGAAAAATTCTGGCCAGGAGAAGAGGATACAGCCGGGAGATGGGCAAAATGGTGGCGGCACCTCTAAATCCAGCAAGGGCAGCTCAGGAGAGAATGTTGGCCTGGGGGAAGAGAAAAATCAGGGGAAGGCCGCATTCATCCTCAATGATAAAATGAAGATTAAGACTGAGAAAAAATGAGAAAGCTTTTCGGGACTGACGGGATACGGGGAGTGGCCAATACCTACCCGATGAACATAGAAATCGCCATGCAGGTGGGCAGGGCCATCGCCTTTATCGTCAAAGACAAGGTCAAGGGGCACAGGATTGTCATCGGCAAGGATACCCGGATCTCCGGCTATATGATTGAAAACGCGCTGGCTGCGGGAATCTGCTCCATGGGGGTCGATGTCTTGCTCGTGGGGCCTCTGCCGACACCCGGTATTGCCTTCATCACCACCTCCATGCGGGCCGATGCCGGGGTAGTCATTTCGGCATCGCATAATCTTTTTCAGGATAACGGGATTAAGATTTTTTCCAGCGATGGTTTTAAACTCCCCGATGAGGTGGAGGCCCATATTGAAGATCTGATTTTTTCCGATAAGATGGCTGCCCTGCGTCCTGTTGCTGCTGAGGTGGGGAAGGCTACCCGTATTGACGATGCGCGGGGGAGATATATCGTTTTTTTAAAAAACACCTTTCCCAAAGAATACACCCTCGATGGATTTCATATCGTTCTGGATTGCGCCAACGGTGCGACCTACGGTGTTGCGCCCTGGGTCTTCAGGGAACTGGGAGCCAAGGTAACTCCTCTTGCGATCACGCCCGATGGCAAGAACATCAATCACCAGTGCGGGGCTCTGCATCCGGAGCACATGGCAGCCAAGGTCAAAGAGGTAGGTGCCGATATCGGCCTTGCCCTTGATGGTGATGGGGACAGATTGATTGTCTCGGATGAACATGGCCGGATTGTAGACGGCGATCATATTATGGCTATCTGTGCCCAGGATCTCCTTAGAAGGCGAAAGTTGAAAAAAAAGACACTTGTTGCAACAATCATGTCCAACATGGGGCTTGAGGTGGCCATGGAGAAAATGGGCGGGCGCATGATTCGGACAGGTGTTGGTGATCGTTATGTCGTCGAATGTATGCGGCACAAGGGTTTTTCCTTTGGCGGTGAACAGTCGGGGCACCTGGTTTTTCTCGACCATATTACCACCGGTGACGGAATATTGGCTTCGCTGCAACTTCTAGCCATCATGAAAAAGCACAACAGGCCACTCTCCGAGCTTTCCGGGATCATGGAAAGCTTTCCGCAAGTTCTCAAGAATGTCCGAACCACAAGCACGATCAAGGTCGATTCGATACCTGGTTTTCATACAACTTTGAAGGGCTTGGAGCAAAAACTCGGCAAGTCCGGGCGGATTCTTGTACGGCCTTCCGGGACCGAGCCGGTGATCCGGGTTATGGTTGAAGGTCAGGATGAAAGGATGATTCATGAAATTGCCGATGAATTGTGTGATCTCGTACGTAAGGTCGACAGAGGCGGGCAGGAGAGGGGGAGCGTCGAATGACGGTTGTCGAACATGGATGCTCAAATTTTCATTTTGAAGCTGTCGGTACAGGGAAAAGTGAGATTCTGGTGCGAGGTTTGCATGGTATGTGGCGTTGCGGAAGATAAAAATTCTTATGGTCTTTTGAGTGGGCGATGGAAAGGTAATGATGTCTTTTGAATTGAGAACCGTGTTGGCCTTTCTGACAGCTTTTTTTGCCACCTTGTTTGTTCTGCCGAAAATCACCCATATTGCCTATAGAATTGGCCTTGTCGATCATCCCAATGAAAGGAAGGTGCATAAGACACCTCGGCCTCTGGTTGGCGGTATCGGCATGATTATCTCTGCGACATTTAGTGCACTGATTTTTATACCGATTACCGGATTGAGAGGATATTTTCTCGGCCTCTCTCTGTTGCTTCTTATTGGATTTTTTGATGATTTCAAGGAAATTGGCCATAGGCAGAAGTTTCTGGCTCAGGTTGTCGCAACGGCCCTGCTGATATATTTCAGCAAGGTAAGTCTGGCCTCATTCGGTGACTTATTCGGATTTGGGAATATCGATCTCTCTGGCAGTAGGCTGATTGTCTGGGCGGTGACTGTTTTCTGCGTTGTAGGCGTCGTCAATGCTATTAATATGATCGATGGTCTTGATGGCCTGGCAGGTGGCCTGTCTTTTCTGGCCTTTATCACCTTTGCAATACACGCTTCTCTCATCGGTAATCAGAACCTGATGCTTCTGAACTTGGTTCTGGCTGGGGCTGTCCTCGGATTTTTAAACTTCAACTGGTCTCCATCTACCTTGTTTATGGGAGATGCGGGAAGTCTTTGTCTCGGTTTTTCGCTTGCCTTCATGTCTCTGGCCCTTACGCAGGGAGAAGGAGACAAGGTGAGTCCGGTGGTCCCTCTACTCATTCTCGCCGTGCCGATTACCGATACGGTCGTTGTGATGGTCAAGCGGCTTATACGCTGTGAAAGCCCCTTTAAACCGGATAAATACCATTTGCATCATATTTTTTTGCGTTATGGTATGGGGAGGGTAGGTGCTGTCAAGGTAATACTTTTTCTCAGCGGTAGCTTGTGTCTGCTGAGCCTTCTCGGACCTGTAAAAAGACTGCCTGATTATAGTCTTTTTCTTATATATATTGGATACTTCATTGTTTATATTCTTTCCTCGGTTTATATAATCTGGATCTTCCGTTGTGGCAGGATATTCAGAGAAAAAAAGAATGATTTCATCGAAGGAAATAGGCTATTAGGGCCTCTTGCCCGACGTCTTCATTTCTTCCATTTCTTTCGGAAATCACCACGCTACA
>JAUYSF010000293.1 GCA_030696435.1 Desulfoprunum sp.
ACCCGCAGGTAACGGCGGCCAGGAAATGGGCTTCTTCTCCAACAAGAAGGCCACCAAGATGGAGGACTTCAAGGGTGTGCGTCTCCGTACTCCAGGCTGGTATATGGACATCATGACCAAGCTCGGCGCCTCCGTTACCCCACTGCCAGGCGGCGAGGTCTATCTGGCCCTTGAGCGTGGCGTTATCGACGCCGCAGAATTCAGCACCCCGGCGATCAACTATCCGATGGGTTTTGACGAGATCACCAAGTACGTCATCGAGCCAGGTATCCATCAGCCCTCCGTGCAATGCGCCGTGTTCTTCAACAAGGACGCCTACGCCAAGTTGCCGGCCGACCTGAAGTATATCGTCGACATCGCCGCCAAAGAGACCCAGCTGTGGTCCACCGCCTGGCAGGAGCAGTTGAACATCGAGGCGATCAAACTGTTCAAGCAAAAAGTGGAATTCGTCAAGATGGACCAGGCAGCCCTCACCTCCTTCGCCAAGGTGACCAAGGAATATCTTGAGGAAGTAAAGACCAAAAATCCAAGTGTCAAAACCACCCTCGATTCTCAGGAGCAGTTCAAGAAGGATTTTTCAGATTGGCGTGAAATCAGGAGCGGCGTGACCCCCTGGCCGATTGATGATTACATCGGCGGCAAACGCCTGCAGTAACATTTCCTATCCGCGGCGGGGAGATTCCATCCCCGCCGCTTTTCCCTCGAATTATCGTCGTACGCGAGAAGAGGACGAGCTATGCAAAATATTACTAGGGCGATTGACGCCCTCAATGAAAAAACAGGTCTCTACAGTTCTTACCTCGTCCTGCCACTGGTGGGGGCGGTAATCTACGAGGTCTTCATGCGCTATGCCTTCAATGCCCCGACCTCCTGGGGTTTTGAGATGACCACCTTTTTCTACGGCATGCATTACATGCTGGGTCTCGGCGACGCCCACCGGACCGACACCCATGTCTGTATCGACATCTTCGAAGCAAGGATGCAACCGAGGAATCGGACCATCCTGCGGATCATCACCAATCTGGTCATGTTTGTGCCGGTCATGGGCTGCATGGCCATCTGGTCGGTCAAATATGCCATCACCTCCTGGTCGATGCTTGAGCACGCCTCATCGTCCTGGGCCCCGGCCATCTATCCGTACAAGACGGTCATGGCGGTCGGTTTTGTCCTCTTTTTTCTGGCAGGCGTCTCGAAGTTACTGAAGGACTTCCATGCCCTCCGTTCTGCCAATTAACCGCCTGCTTGGAGAAAACGATTATGACTCCCGAAGTTTTAACAATACTGATGTTTGGTATCCTGATTGCGGCCATCGCTCTGGGGCATCCCCTGGCGATCACCCTGGCTGCCGTGGCCACCTTGATTGGTCTGATCGACAACGGTTTTAACATCCCCGCCCTGCTTGACCTGATCACCAACAACAACTGGGGAATTTTCCTTAATTACACCCTCGTTTCCGTACCGCTCTTTATCTTCATGGCCCAGGTCCTCGACCGCGCCAAGGTCTCGGAGGAACTGTTTGAGGCCCTGTACGTTATCCTCGGCGGCCTGCGCGGCGGTCTCGGCCTGGCGGTCATCGTGGTCTCCACCGTCTTTGCCGCCACAACCGGTATCGTCGGCGCCTCGGTGGTAGCCATGAGTCTGATGGCCGGCCCCGCCCTGTTAAAACGCGGCTATGACAAACCGATGGCCGCCGGTATCATCACCTCGTCCGGCACGCTCGGCATCCTCATCCCACCAAGCATCATGCTGGTGGTCTATGCCGGTCTCACCGGTCTAAAGGAGACCTCGGTCGGTAACCTCTTTGCCGCCGCCATCCTGCCAGGCCTCCTGCTCTCCGGCCTCTACCTGTCCTATGTCGCTATCCGCTGCGCCATCAACCCGAAACTCGGGCCGCCGATCCCCAAAGAAGAACGGACTGCCACCTTTGGTCAGAAGTGCTTCATGTTTGTCAAGAGTCTCGTGCCACCCTTCGGTCTGATCCTGGCCGTTATGGGCACGATCCTGGCCGGTGTGGCAACGCCTACCGAGGCAGCAGCCCTTGGTGCCACCGGTGCGATGGTCCTGGCTCTCTTTAAGGGAACCTTTACCTGGGAAATGATCAAAGGGTCCTCGCTGTCCACCGCCCGGACCACCTGCATGGTCATGGCGCTGTTTATCGGCGGCAAGGTGTTCAGCGTGGTCTTTCTCAGCATGGGCGGCGGCGACGTGGTCGCGGACTATCTGCTCGGCATGGATTTCCACCCCTATATGGTCCTGTTCCTGATGAACCTGGTGGTCTTCATCCTCGGTATGTTCATCGACTGGGCCGCTATCCTGCTGGTGGTGGTACCGATCTTTACCCCAATTGCCATGGAGCTCAATTTTAATCCTTTATGGTTTGCCATGATTCTCTGTGTCAACCTGCAGACCTCCTTCCTCACGCCGCCGTTTGGCTACTCTCTGTTCTATTTCAAGGGGGCCGCGCCGCCGGAGTACACCATCGGCGATGTCTACAAGGGCATCATACCCTTTATCGGTCTGCAGCTTATATGTGTTGTCTTGCTGGTCATCTTCCCGGAGATCATCACCTATCTGCCCTCAGTCTTCTTCGGCGAGTAATAGGCCGTGGTGAACGTAGCTTAAAATTAGGAGAACACAACCATGCTACCAAAAATTGAGACAATCCTCTACGCCACCGGCCTTAGTCCCCGCGCCACCTACGTCTTCCGCTATGCCCTGGCCCTGGCCCGACAGCATGGGGCTAAGATCGTGGCGGTGCATGGTATCGAGCCGCTTTCCAACTTCGGTCAGAGCCTTATCGAACAGTATATGTCGCACGAGGTTTCGGAAGAGTTGCACACGAAGGCCCGCGAAACCGTCAAGGCCCAACTCCAAGTCCGGATAGAGGCTCTTTGCACCAAGGAATGCAGCGTGGCGGTGGAGTGCCAGAACTTGGTCAGCTCGATTCGGGTCATCGATGGCCAGCCGGCTCAGGTCATTCTCGATGTGGCGAAAGACTGCTCGGCCGATCTGATCATTATGGGATCGCACCGCCATACCATGGTCGGTGAGGTGATACTCGGCAGTACAACCCGCAAGGTGCTGCACAGTGCGGATCAGCCTGTCCTCGTGGTGAAAGTCCCGCAAAGCTATTCTGAGGATGTGTAATTCCGGTGTGTGCGTACCTAACTCATCGTAAGAACCGCACACACCTCTCTCTCCTCTGCCGGAAACCTGCCAGTTCTCTCTCTCCTCTTGGCTGGCGGGTTTTCCGGACAGGGCTTTTTAACGAAACACCTCCTAACCTGTTCTATCCCGTTACACCATCAATGACTCTGCGCCAGCATTTCATGTCCTAAGGAGAGAAACGTGAGTTTAAGCCAAGCATCCGCTCTCGTCGGTGAATTTACCGGCATTGTCGGCCCGGACAACGTCATGATCAGTGAGAATGACCGCTATGCCTATTCCTATGATGCGGCGGTCCTCGATCCGGTCATGCCGGGGCTGGTAGTGCGGCCGACCAACAGCGAGGCCCTCGGTCGGGTAATCAAACTCTGTAACGATAACGGCCTGCCGCTGACGGTGCGCGGTGCGGGCACCAACCTGTCCGGAGGGACCATCCCCCATCCGGGCGGGGTGGTTGTCCTGACGGGCGGCCTGACGCGCATCCTCGAGATCAATGAAGAAGATCTCTATGCCGTTGTCGAGCCGGGGGTGATCACCGCCACCTTTGCCCAGGAGGTGGCCCGACGAGGCCTCTTCTATCCACCCGATCCCGGCAGCCAGACCGTCTCGACGCTCGGCGGCAACGTCGCCGAGAACGCTGGCGGCCTGCGTGGCCTGAAATACGGCGTCACCAAAGATTATGTGATGGGTATGGAGTTCTGGGACGCCAGGGGCAAGTTGATCAAATCCGGTTCCCGCACCGTCAAATCGGTGACCGGCTACAACCTGCACGGATTGATGGTCGCCTCGGAGGGGACGCTGGGGGTCTTCGACAAGATTATTTTAAAACTTATCCCGCCACCCCAGACGGCCCGCTCGATGATGGCCGTGTTCGATTCGATTGCCGCGGCCTCGGAGACGGTGGCCGCGATCATCGCCGCCAAGATCGTGCCGGCGACACTTGAGATGATGGACAACTTCACCATCCGCACCGTCGATAATTTCAGGAAGGCCGGTCTGCCGGTCGATGCTGCGGCCTTGCTGCTCATCGAGGTGGATGGCCATCCCGCCCAGGTCGCCGATGAGGCGGCTCAGGTCGAGATAATCTGCAAACA
>JAUYSF010000487.1 GCA_030696435.1 Desulfoprunum sp.
TCGTCAGCTCGATTCTGGCAACCCGTATAGCCAGGGCGCGGGAGGCGGTGTACTACAAGATTCTTGGTAGTCGCTCCCGATTTGTCTTCGCGGTCTTTTTTTATGAAAACATGCTCATCGGTCTCTTCAGTTCGGTGTTTGCTGTTATTCTGGCCCAGATAATGAACTGGGTCGTCTGTCGCTTTGTCCTTGAGATTGCGGTTCGGCCGAACTGGCCCGCCAGTCTTCTGTTGACCGTGCTGACGATGGCCTTGGTCATCTGCCTGGGAATGTTCAGTTCCCTTTCCATCCTGCGTCGGAAACCGGCGGAGTTTCTGCGAGAGCAGGGTGGGGAATAGGAAAATTGGCAGGATATATCAAGAGGCGAAGGTGTTTTTGCTGGGGCGTTGCTTGATTTCAGATTCTTCTGCTGCTACAGTCGGGCGGAACTGGAGATGGTATTTTTTCACGAGCCGTTGTCAAGGCTGGCGTGCCTTCACCTGATTCCGGCTTGGGCATGCAGGTTTTGGATCGTAACTATTTGCTGTCATTGAATCCATTGGGATCGAAATCGCTATCGCTATCGAAATCGGATTGAGTCTTCCAGAGCAGTGAAACTTGAGGTAGCAGGCGCACTTTTCCTGAAACTGCTATGATTTTTGCGAACTCGATTTCGATCCCGATTTCGATAGCGATTTTATTCAGCTGAATAGTTATTTTGGATCAAACGATCAATAAGGACGGGCGTATGTTACATTCCATTCTGGCGATCAGCATAGGAGCATCCATCGGGGCGGTGCTACGCTGGTTGCTGGGTCTCTCCCTGAATTCACTGTTTCCCACCATACCGCTGGGTACCTTGACCGCCAACCTGATCGGTGGTTACCTCATCGGTCTGGCCGTGGCCCTCTTTGCCGGTCATCCCGCTCTGGCACCGGAATGGCGGCTCCTGATCATCACCGGCTTTCTCGGTGGACTCACCACCTTTTCCACCTTCTCGGCCGAGGTCACGGTGTTGATCCAACAGGGCCGATTCCTCTGGGCAGGTGCGGCGATATCGGCCCACGTGGTGGGTTCGCTGGCCATGACCATGCTCGGCATCGCAAGTGTTGTTCTCTTTAAACGAATCTGACCTGGAGACCATCATGCACGGCTATCAACTGACATTTTTTACCCAGCAGGACCGCAGACATCACCACCTTTCCCTGGCCCAGTGGCTCCTTGAGGAGGCGCGTACGCTCGGCATCAGCGGTGCGACCCTGATCCCAGCTACTGAAGGGTTCGGGCACGGCGGCAAGATCCGCTCCGCCCATTTTTTCGAACTTGCAGATCAGCCCCTTGAAGTGACGATGGCGGTCAGTGGTGCCGATGCCGAGAGGTTGTTTGCCCGGCTGAAGGAGGAGGGTGTCGATATCTTCTACGTCCAGACACCTATCGAATTCGGCATGACGGGGAATCGTTAAATGCTGAAAAACCTGCGCAGTCTCCCTCAGACCGTCTGGCTTATCGGCCTGATCAGCCTGGTCAACGATTCGGCCTCCGAGATGCTCTACCCGCTGATCCCGCTCTATCTGTCGTCGGTACTGATGGCCGGGCCGAAGGCGCTTGGCATCATCGAAGGCATTGCCGAGGCCACAGCCGGTCTGCTCAAGTTGTTCTCCGGGGTCATCGTGGATCGCACCCACCGCGCCAAGCCCTGGATCGTCTTCGGTTATGGGCTGGCGGGCCTAGGCCGGCCGCTGATAGCCTTTGCCTCCAGTTGGCCATTCTTGCTCGTCATCCGCTTTACCGACCGGGTGGGTAAAGGTCTACGGAGCTCGCCCCGTGATGCCCTGCTGGCGGCCAGTGCCGGCCCGAATATGCGGGGAATGGCCTTTGGTCTGCACCGGGCGATGGATAATGCCGGGGCCGTCGTCGGACCTCTGGTGGCAGCGCTGCTGTTGAGCGTCGGCATGGGCCTCAGGGAAATTTTCCTGTGGTCGATCCTCCCGGCCGTGCTCTGTCTGGCCCTGGCCCTGACAATCAGGGAACCGAAAGTCTCTTCTCTGGCTGCCACCAAACGTTTTAACTGGCGCTTAGGTGACATGCCGTCTGTGTTCAAACGCTACCTCTTGGTTGTGGCGATCTTCACCCTGGGCAATTCCTCGAATATGTTCCTCCTCCTGCGGGCCAAAGAACTCGGCGTGCCCCAGGCCCAGATCCCTCTTCTGTGGGCGGCGGTGTCTGCCGTGGCGATGCTGTTCTCGACGCCGCTGTCGGCCCTGTCGGATCGCTGGGGACGCACCAAGCTGCTGGCGGCCGGCTATCTGGCGTATGGCATATTCTATTTTTTGCTGGGTCTGCTGGTCCAGGACGGCCTAGTCCTTTTTTCCCTCTTTGGTTTTTACGGCCTGTTTATGGCCGCCACGGAAGGTGTGGAAAAGGCCTTGGTGGCCGATCTCGCTCCTCAAGAACTGCGGGGTACGGCCTTCGGCTGGTTCAATCTGATTGCCGGAATGATGCTGCTTCCGGCATCGGTGTTCTTTGGCTGGCTCTATCAGAGTGTCTCACCCCTGGCGGCCTTCTCCTTTTCAGGCTGTTGTGCGCTGCTGAGCGCGGCACTTTTGCTCGTCTGGGTGAGGCCTGAACGGTGCAGACATGAATGAATTGGAAGAAGACACTGATTACCGGGAGAGTCAAACCGCCAGTATCTACTGTGAGGAGAAAAGATGAGGAGAACGAGACTGGGTCTTATGGCGATCCTTCTGCTGTGTGCCTTGTGGGCCTGTAGGCAGGAGGCGGAAGGGCAGAAAGAGGTCAAAAAAGAGACAGCCTCTACCCTGACCATAGTTGCAGTCGGCGATAGCCTTACGGCAGGCTTGGGGGTAGTGGAGAGCGAAGGTTATCCGACCCAGCTTGAGGGTCAGCTCCAGGCTGAAGGCCGGGATATTCGGGTGATCAATGCCGGAGTCAGCGGTGAGACCACAAGCGGCACCCTTGCACGCCTCGACTGGGTGCTGACCCTGAAACCTGATATCGTCATCCTTGAAACCGGGGCCAATGACGGCCTGCGCGGCCTCGATCCCGGGCTTGTCCGTCAGAATCTTCGGCAGATAATCGAAAGGCTGCAGGAGAAAAACATCGCCATTGTTTTTACCGGTATGCGTATGGTCTGGAACCTCGGTCCCGCCTATACCACCGACTTCAACCGGATCTATCCCGAGATTGCCGAGGAAAAGGGCCTGATCTTCATGCCTTTTTTTCTGGACGGGGTGGCAACCAAGCCGACTCTTAATATCGAGGACGGGATTCATCCTAACCCGCAGGGCTATACGATCATCGTCAAAAATCTTCTGCCCTTCGTCAAACAGGCAGTGGTCGAAATTGAACGACGGGATGGAAAATAAGCGTGAGGTATCAGGATGTTCTGTTATGAGTGATCAGGTTGACAGGAAGGAGCCGGGGGAGTTGGTGAAGGCACATGAAAACATAGCCAGTATCGCCAATGAAATCATCCTCGAAAGCATCTCGGACGGAGTCTTCACCGTTGACCATGAGTGGCGGATCACTTCATTCAATCGGGCGGCCGAGGAGATAACCGGGATACCGCGCGAGGAGGCCGTCGGGCGCTTCTGTTGGGAGGTCTTTCGTTCGAATATGTGCGAGGGGGACTGCGCCCTGAAGAGGACCATGAAGGAAGGGAAATCCTTTGTGAGTTCTTCTACCTATATTATCAACAAGGAAAAGAAACGGATTCCCATCTCGGTTTCGACCGCCCTGTTGAAAAACGCCGATGACGAGATTCTCGGTGGGGTCGAGACCTTCCGTGACTGCAGTGTTGTCGAAGAACTGCGCCGGGAGTTGAGCGGTAGCGTGCAGATGGGTGACATGGTCAGCCGCAACAAGGCTATGAAGCAGATCTTCGCCATTCTTGACCAGGTTGCCCTGAGCGACAGCGCCGTGCTGATTGAGGGAGAGACCGGTACCGGCAAGGAATTGCTGGCCAAGGCCATCCACAATCTGTCCGACCGCCGGGAGCAGCCCTTTGTTGGCATCAACTGCGGGGCCCTGCCCGACACCCTGTTGGAATCCGAGCTGTTCGGCTATAAGGCCGGGGCCTTTACCGGTGCTGAAAAGGATAAACCGGGTCTGTTTGTGGCAGCCGATGGTGGGACCATCCTGCTCGACGAGATGGGAGATACCAGCCCGGCCTTCCAGGTCAAGCTGCTTCGGGTTTTGGAGGAACGGGAATTCAAACCCCTTGGTGGCGTGGAAATGACCCGTACCAATGTCCGGATTATCGCCGCCACCAACAGGAATCTCGGACAGATGATCGGAGAAGGGCGGTTTCGCCAAGATCTGTTCTACCGCATCAATATCATCCGCCTGAAACTGCCACCCCTGCGGGAGCGCCTGGAGGACATCGCCCTGCTGGTCGAACGGTTCATTGCCAAGTTCAACCGGCTCAAGGACCGGGCCGTCAGCGGTATTGACAATGGAGCCCTGGCCCTCCTCATGTCCCATTCCTATCCTGGCAATATCAGAGAATTGGAGAATATCATCGAGCATGCCTTCGTCCTTTGCCAGGGAGATACGATTGGTGTGCCGCATCTACCGGCCTATTTGCTCCCCTCGCCACGGACTGCCAACTTTGCTCCAGAGATTCAACCAACCTCGGGGATGTCACTCGATGTCGCCGTCAGTTCCACTGAGGAGACAGTTATCCTCGCGGCCCTCAGGCGCAATAACTACAACCGTCGGGCCGCCGCCGAGGAGCTGGGCATGCACAAGAGCACCCTGTTCCGCAAGCTCCGTCGACTTGGGATTGAACTACCCCTGGGTGACGGCCGATCTGTCCTGGCAAAGCCCGCTCGTTAGTCGCATTGTTGCAACCCTGTGCGACGGTCTGCGTCTCATAGTGACGCGATCTCGCAACTCTCTCCAGTTATTCTCTCTTGTCTTCCTGCTGAAACACCGCCCTATTTCATTATAATTACGCCATAATTCATATGTCTCCGGCAATGTGTTTTGCTTGGCACGGCTCTTGCTGTGCATATGTTAAATAAAACAAACGGGGTGCTGCTATGAAAATAGCCATGACTGTTTGGGGTGAGCGGATTTCGCCTGTCCTGGATTGTGCACGGACATTATTGGTTGCCGAGATTGTGCGGGAAGAGGTCGTAGCTAGGCGATATGAGCTTTTCGATGCCCGGTGTCTCGGCCAAATTATGCAGATTCTGGCGCGTCAGGGAATCAGTGTGTTGATTTGCGGAGCGATATCCCAGGAGCCGGCCAATATCATTGAGGCAGGGGGGATACAACTTATCCCTTTTCTCGCTGGTGATGCTGAAATAATTCTTCAAACCTTTGCCCGGGGCCAAGCCATATCGGCCTTTGCCATGCCGGGTTGCAGGTGTTATGGGCGTTGCAGGATGTCCCAGTGTGGCTCTTCTCGGAAGAGAATGAGGACTTGAGACGTGTTTTGCAGCATTGGCGAACCATGGACGATCAGGAGGAAACAACGATGGCAGGTATGAATCAGAAAGGACCGGAAGGAGCAGGGCCTCTCATCGGTGGTGGCCAGGGAGTATGCCGAAAAACTGATGAGACTGCAGGTTTTGGTCAAGGTCAGGGCCGGGGGTTAGGACGAGGTCAGAGGAGTGGAGGCAGAGGCAGGTGTTTGGTCTCGGGAAATATCGGCTCAGCCCCGAACGCAGAAAATTCTGCCTTGAGGCAACAGATCGAGACCAATCAAAAGACCCTTGATGCCCTTGTAACCAAAGTCGAACAGTTGGCAGCCGGTATTGACCGGGAAAAATAGAGGAGCAGAAGATGCTGAGCATTATGTTGGCAGCCCGAGACTCTAAAAACCTGGCAAGCTTTGCCGTTGGATTAGAGCAAAACGATCAGATTGAGATGGTCCACGTTGATTCAGCGGCAAAGGCCTTAGAAATGGTGAGGAATCAGGATATTGATCTGGTGGTAGTCGGTGAAGAGCTGGCTGACATGCGACCGATAGAGTTCGTCTCGCAGCTCGTAACAATCCGGCCGATGATCAATACGGCGATAGTCAGCGGCCTTTCTCCCCATGATTTCCATGAGGCCACGGAAGGGCTCGGGGTTCTCATGCAGCTTCCCCCCAGCCCGTCGACTGAAGATGCCGCAGCCCTTCTCGGCAAGGTGGATGATCTTTCCGCCCTGCTCGGCAGGCCTAAAACAGGAGTGGCAAAACAATGATCATCAGTATAGCCAGTGGCAAGGGCGGTACGGGCAAGACCACCGTCGCAACCAATCTAGCCGTCAGCCTGGGCGATAGCTGTATGCTGCTCGATTGCGATGTCGAGGAACCCAATGCCCACCTCTTCCTCCAGCCGCAGATAGAGAAATCTGAAACGGTCGCCACCTTTATCCCGATTGTGGATGAGGGGCTCTGCACATTCTGTCGGAAATGCGCTGACATCTGCCGGTTCCGAGCCATCGCCGTGCTGGGCAAGAAAGTATTGGTCTTCCCGGAACTCTGTCACAGTTGCGGCGGCTGCCTGGTGGTCTGTCCTGATAAGGCGATCACTGCGGGCGGTCGGGAGCTGGGTGTCGTGGAATGGGGGCAGGGAGCAGGGGTAGCGCTGATCCAGGGCCGGTTGCGGGTTGGTGAGGCCATGTCGCCACCACTGATCAAAAAGGTTCGGGCATATGCTGATACCCGGCGGACGGTCATTATCGATGCCCCGCCCGGCACCTCATGTCCGGTGATTGCCGCGATGCGCGGGGTGAATTTTGTCCTGCTGGTCACTGAACCGACCCCCTTTGGGCTCCATGATCTGCAGCTGGCGGTCGAGGCAGTGCGGCTGCTCGACATCCCCTGTGGCCTAGTGATCAACCGCTGTGATATGGGTGACGATCAGGTTCGGGATTATGCCAGGCAGGAGAGATTACCCATCCTGCTGGAAATTCCCTTTGATCGAAAGATCGCCGAGGCCTATTCACGTGGCCGGATGATCGTTGAAGAGATGCCGGAATGGCAGGAAAAATTCAGGGAGCTCTTTGGCCAGATCAAGCTGGAGATCCTTGCCGATATCTGGAGGAGGGAGCGCCAATGAGAGAACTGGTGATTGTCAGTGGCAAGGGAGGGACCGGAAAGACGAGTTTGACAGCCGCTTTTGCCTCTCTGGCCAAAGAAAATGTGCTGTGTGATGCCGATGTCGATGCAGCAGACCTGCACCTCCTGTTGCAGCCGGAAATCCGGCGGCGGACCGACTTTATGGGTGGCAGCAAGGCCGTGATTGATCTTAAGCGCTGCACCTCTTGCGGCCTCTGCCGTGATCTCTGTAGGTTTGAGGCGATTGACGCGGAGTATAAAGTCGATGGCATTGCCTGCGAGGGCTGCGGGGTTTGTGTTGACCTCTGCCCGGCTCAGGCCATTGATTTTCCAATCCAGAAATGCGGGGAATGGTTCATCTCGGAAACCCGTCTGGGGCCCATGGTCCATGCCCGTTTGGGTATTGGCGAGGAGAATTCCGGCAAGCTGGTGAGTTGTATTCGGCAGGAGGCGCGCAAGCTGGTAGAAGAGCAAGGCCTGGAGCTGATCATCACCGATGGTCCGCCCGGTATTGGCTGCCCGGTCATCGCCTCGATTGGCGGGGCGACGGCCCTGGTGCTGGTTGTCGAGCCAACGGTCTCGGGTCTGCACGATATGATTCGGGTGATCGATCTGGCGGGCCATTTCAAGGCCCCGTGCCTTCTTTGTGTGAACAAGTTTGATCTCAATATCGAGATGACGGAACAGCTCGAAGAGGTGGCCCGGCAGCGGAAGATGAGGGCTGTTGGTCGGATTCCCTTTGACCCAATGTTTACCAAGGCCATGATAGTTGGAAAAAATGTATTGGAATATAAGAAAGATTCGCAAATCGCCAGGGCGGTGCAGGAGGCCTGGGACGGTATCATTAACTCCCCGGCGATGAACAGCTACGGCATACGATCAATGTAAACAGAACTTAAAAAAGGAGATGAGGAACATGGTACGAGTACGCATAGCAATTCCATCAGAGGGCCTGGGCGGTCTCGACGGCACACGGGCAGGTCATTTTGGTCACTGCGATGTCTTTACCTTTGTCGATCTTGAGGACGGGCAGATCAAGGAAGTATCGACCATTGCCAATGTTGAGCATATGCAGGGTGGGTGCATGGTGCCGGTCAATCTACTGGCCGAGCACAAGGTCAATGCCCTGATTGTTGGCGGCATCGGCATGCGACCTTTGATGGGCTTTCGCCAGGTCGGTATCACAGTGTATCACGAGGATCAGCGCGCTGAAATCCGGCCGGTTGTTGAAGATCTGATCGCCGGCAAACTCCTGGTGATTGATGATAATCAGGTCTGCGGTGGTAGTAGTAAATAATAAAACCGTTTGAGAGGAAAATATGAAGATTGCAGTGACGTCAAGAGGGACGCAGCTCAGCTCCGAGGTCGATCCCCGGTTCGGTCGGGCGGCGTATATCCTTATTGTTGATATGCAGAATATGGCAATTGAGGTCCTTGATAATAAGGAGAATGTCAACGCCTTCAAGGGGGCGGGCATTCAGGCCGCCACGATGATCGCCGATCGAGGGGCCGAGGTGCTGCTCACCGGTTATTGCGGCCCGAATGCCTTCAGGACCCTTGAGGCGGCGGGTATCAAGGTTGGCAGCGATACCACGGGAACGGTTGCTGAGGCAATCGAGGCTTTTATCAATGGTGAGATCAAATACACGGAAACGGCCAATGCCGAAGGGCATTGGTAATATTGCCGTCCTGTCCGGATATTCCCGACAGGACAAAGGTTGGCATTTGGGAGTAGGTGGAAGAATATGGCCATGAATGATGATGAGTTTGAGGCGATTGTCGGGCGCATCCAGCAGGAGGTCTTTGCCGAGACCCGCAATGTCTTCGGCGATATTGGTTTCGAGCGCTGGCGCAAGACCAGATATAATGGCCGGATGGCCGATGCCGACAGCTTTGCCCGGATCAGGGGCACGTGCGGCGATACCATGGAGATCTATCTGAAATTCAAGGACGGGGTGGTAGAGAAGGCCAGCTATGTCACCGACGGTTGCGGCTCAAGCGCCCTCTGCGGCTCCTTCACGGCAGAACTGGCCATCGGTAGGAATCCCGATGAGCTCTGCCGCATCACCGGTACGGAAGTGCTGCAGATGATCGGCACCTTTCCGAAAGAAGAAGAGCACTGCGCGACACTGGCGACCGAAACCCTGCATGAGGCCCTGCATGAATATATGCTCATGAACTAAGGAAAGGGGGAGTGAGCTGGGAAGGTGTGCATATTCTTGCCATCTTTTTCGCTCGGAGCCTGTATGGCCATGGCATTTCTTTACAGGCCTTCTCCTAGCTGAGTCAATCCAGACCTTTTAAAATATCATTGATTTCTGATATCTCTTCCTTGCTGAATCTTTCCGGCTGAAAATTCTCACCAAAGATGGCCATTGCCTGTTCATGTTCATCAGTATTTTCAGGGGCGTTGATACTTTTCAACAACTCCATGTAGCTGTAGATGCCGCCGATATCCTCCGGCGGGCAGGCCCGCTTGCCGGTCAGCAGCACGGCATGGAGGCGGCCTTCCTCGGGGTTGAGGATCTTCTCGATGGTAATCCGATGTTCCCAATTATCTCCGAAGTCGTAGGTGTAGCGAAAATACGGATGTAATTGTTTTTCCAGATCCCTCAGGGTGTAGCGACTCTCGTCGTGAGTTGTTTGCCGGCTCTCTTCCTCGTCCGGCGGAGCATAGAGTGTGTTGTCGATGATGAAGGTGTGCAGATGTGAGTCTGTCCAGCCCATGCAGTGTTGAATAATGGCATGCAGTTCCAACAGTGTCGCGGCGCCAGGGAGCTGGATTCGCCGCCAGATCGGAGGTTTTGCCCCTTCAAGTGAGATTTTCAGCTGATAGACAGGGGCTGGGGCGGTGCTTTTTTTCGAGTGCTGAGGGAAATTTCCCTGGATCACCTTTGCTTTCTTGGCAGGTCTGGTAGGGGTGGCGAGATCGCCGGCGCTCTTTTCATCCTGGCCACAGCATTTTTTGAATTTCTTGCCGCTATTGCATGGGCATGGGTCATTTCGCCGTATTTTTACAGAACGAATCGGCAGGGGAATTGCCTGCCTGGAGGGTTTTTGCTGGCCTTTCTTGGCCATTGTTCTGGCATAATTCTGCAGGGTGTCTAAGGTCATCGGCAGGGAGGCCAGCAGTATGGCGTGCATTTTCACAGCTTTATCGTGTCCTTCGAGTTCATCCCCTGGAAAGACCTCCTTGGCAATTTCTGCCGGCATTTCCGCAATGATATCGGTTGTAGCTTCCGGGTCGATCAACCCCTGAATGACCATCAGACTGGAGAAGACATCACTTGCCATTTCTTCAGACAGGTCGGGGAGTTCCTCCGGCTCCCAGATCTCCGGGCGCAATGCCAGAGCTGAATCAAAGCCGAACACCCATTCATAGATTGATTCGTAATCCTTTGATTTCAGGTTAAAGACATCATAGGGGAATTCCAGATTACCTGCCTGAAAGGCAGAAATGAAGGTGTTGTATACCTGCATAAGGCAACCAACCGTCTCCTCGGCCTGATCCAATGAGGCGTATTCCGGTCCTTCACCGCCGGAGATGATCGGCAGCCATTCACTGGGGAGGAGAATATCCGGGGTGATGGCAATCCCGAACAGATATCCCCTCAGTTGATCATAGGTGAAAGCATCCTCCGGTTTGGCAGCCAGAGAGAGGAATTTCTTCAGTATTTTCTTCTGTTTTGCGGTAATCATAGGATTTTCGATGGATGGATTTTTGTGGGGAATGAAAAAAATTCCGGTCCTTGTCTGATCTTTCAATAATGGACTGCGAAGGGAAAAGAAAGAAAAAATTTGGCCCAAGGCCTGAATGCCTGGTATTATCCGGCTTTTTGTGTCGGGCGATGAAATGGAATTACAGGTTTTGCACAGGATTACTATATGAATGAGAGAGAGGTCTTTCAGCGGCTTTTACTGATTGTAGAGGAGTATTATGCCGGTCGGCAATCGGGGAAATTTCTCGATTATTTTGACCCTGATGAACTCAGACAGTTGTTGCAACTGGATCATCATCCAGAGGGGTGCGACTGGGACAGACTGTTCGACTGGACCGAGAAATATCTCCGCTATGCGGTAAAGACCAATCATCCGTCCTTTGTCAACAGGATGTGGAGCGGTGCCAGTCTGCCCGCTGTGGTCGGCGAGATCATAACCGCGATCTCGAACACCTCGGCCTGCACCTTCGAGACTGCCCCGGTTTCGACGCTTCTTGAAAAGTACATGATTGATCAAATGCTTGAGATCGTCGGCTTTGAGGATGGCCAGGGCCAGATGACCACCGGCTCGAGCAATGCCAATATGATCGCCATGATGTGCGCGAGAAATCTGCACGATCCTGCCGCAAAGGATGCTGGGCTGTTCGGCTGCCGCCGGCTTTTGGCCTTCGTCAGTGCTGATGCCCACTATTCCATGGACCGGGCTGCCAATATCCTGGGAATTGGCCTTGAGCAGCTCATCAAGGTGCCGGTCAATGATCGGGGGCAGATGGATGTCACGGTACTGGAAAAAAAGCTGGTCGATTGCTGCGAATCGGGCAGCCATCCCTTTTTTGTGGCAGCCACTGCCGGGACGACGGTACGGGGTGCTTTCGATCCCGTCGAGCCCCTCCTTGTCTTGCGGGCTAGATTCGGTTTCTGGCTTCACGTCGACGGGGCCTGGGGTGGGGCGACCGTGCTGAGTGAACGACTACGCCCCCAGTTTTTGCCGGGACTTGAGAAGGCCGACTCTTTCACGATGGATTTTCATAAGATGCTCGGCTCATCCCTTATTTGCAATGTCCTCCTGTTGAACAATCGAAGAGATGCCCTTGCCCGAACCTTATCGGCCGGAGACGGCAGCTATCTGTTCCGGGAGACAGAGGATGAACTGCTCGACTTCGGCCCCGCCTCCCTGCAGTGCGGTCGCCGAGTTGACAGTCTGAAGTGGTTTCTTGACTGGAAATTCCACGGTCGGAAAGGGCTTGCGGCCCGGGTTGAATCGTTTCTCGATCTCTGCGGCTATGCTGAGGAATGTGTCGGCAGGCATCCCGAGCTGGAGATGATGGCTCCGCGTGCATCGTTCAATGTCTGCTTCCGCTATGTCCGGGATGAGGCCTCGGCCAACGACTTCAATCTTGCGCTTCGCACCCGTCTCTACCAGCGCGGTATAAGCATGGTCGGCTGCGCCTATATCGAGGAGAGGCTCGTCTTGCGTCTGCTGATTACCAATGTCTCTATGGGGAGAGAGGATATTGACAGATACTTTGCCGAGCTCGTTGCCGCCGGTCGGGAGATGGATAGCGAATGGCGGGCCGGGGCGAAATGAGAGCTTTGGTTTTGTAATCAAACAACGGCTGCTGTTCAGTCGGTTTTCTTCTTGAAATCTTCCTTGTTTAAGCCCAGTCGTTTCATCTTGTTGTAGAGACCTCGTGGGTTCAATCCGGCAATCTGGGCGGCTTTGTTGATCCGGCCCTGGCTCTTGGTCAACACCATTCTCAGGTAGAGATCGTCGACCTCGTCCATGATTTCCTGCTGCACATCGGCAAGCGTCTTGCCCTTCCAGGAACTCGGGGCGGTTTTTTCACCGTTCGGGTGGGTGAGGGAAAAGATGTCTTCGGTGTGGAAGACGCTGGGCAGATCCTGCAGGGAGATCTCGCCGGTTTTGCACAAGAGCATCGAGCGTTCGATGACGTTCATCAACTCCCTGATATTGCCCGGCCAGTCATAGCGACAGAGGGCCTTCATGGTGGGTTCGGAGATCTGCCGGACATCTCGGCCGATCTTGTGCTTGAAATTCATGATGAAACGGCGGGCGAGAGAGGGAATGTCTTCCCGGCGGTATCTGAGGGAGGGGATGCGCAGGGTCACGACGCTCAGGCGATAAAAGAGATCCTTTCTAAATCCTCCCTGGGCCAACTCATCTTCCAGGTCCCTGTTGGTGGCGGCAATGATCCGCACATCAACCCAGGTCGATTTTTCCGCTCCAACGGGCCGGATCTCATAGTCCTGCAAAACCCGCAAGAGTTTGGCCTGCAGATGCAGCGGCATCTCGCCGATCTCATCCAGGAAGATGGTGCCGCCGTGGGCCTGTTCGAAGGCCCCGCGTCGTGAACGAGTAGCCCCGGTGAAGGCCCCCTGTTTATGGCCGAACAACTCACTCTCAAGGAGCTGCTCCGGCAGGGCCGCGGTGTTGACCGCGATGAAGGGGCCGGCTGCCCGGGGACTCTCGGCGTGGATGACCTTGGCGAGATGCTCCTTGCCGACTCCCGTCTCGCCGGTGATGAGGAGTAGGGAATCGCTGGGGGCGACCTGTCGCACCTCGTTCATGAAGATCTGCATGACCTCGCTGTTGGAGATAAGGTCGGTTATTTTTGGCTTGGCCAGGCCACGGTGGTCGAAACGTTCAAGTTGAAAAAATAGGCGTCGGGATTCAAGGGTCGCCTCGATGGCCTCGGTCAGGCTCTTGAGTGAGATGCCGGAATAGAGTACGGCATCGGCTCCGGCGGCAATGAGCTGGGCCTGCTTTTCAGAAGAATCAACATCCTGGAGGATGACCGTGGTGGGGTTTTCGGGGAGGTTGTTGAGCATATAGATGCCCGACTCGACCGGCTGGGGAATGAGGGCGTCACTGATGACGATGATATCGCCGCAGCTCTGCACGACTTTCTGCCAGGGGTTTTTTTTGTGGCCAAACGATTCAATCTGGACGTCGGCCATGGAGATTTTTTCTTCGAGCAGTTTTTGCAGCTCGACATTCTTCAAGGCAAAAATCAATCTGGTGAGCATATGCAGTCCTGTAAAAAATCGGAATCCTGATTCTTATTTTCCCCTCTGGTTCCCTGTCTTGCGTAAAAACGGAATATAGATGCCGATAAATAGAAAAGCAAAAACAGGTCACTCCGAAGACGTAGTGATCATATTGTAACTTACTATCTAAATATAAAGAATAAAATCATAGATGCCAGTATAAAAATTATATGGACGGGTCTTTGTCTTGAACCAATAAAAAAATAAACTATACTATATAGATATATGATAAAAGGAATTGCAGTGCCGAAAAACTGTTTCCATCAGGTTGAATAATCCTGGAAAAAGTATAAAAAAATACGTTAAAACGATGCCTTATATATATTCATTGCATTTGGCACCATATATGCTATACCCGATCCGGTATCTTGATGTCTTGTCTACACGAAAAACGACATAATCCAACCAGCTTCTGGGATCTTCTTTCCAAGATTAGACCTGAAATAACAACGACGTACAGGGAAAAGAATCATGCCGAAAAATTGTAACAAAGTTCCGGAATTGAAACAGTCGGAGGCCGGGCTTGCCGATGTGGTAGCCTGTCAGTCGGAGATCTGCTTTATCGACGGAGAGGAATGCCGTCTGGTGTATCGTGGCTATGACGCGTTGGATCTGGCGATGAACAGCAGCTTCGAGGAAGTTGCCTATCTTCTTTGGTATGGTTGTCTGCCACGGATTACTGAGTTTAAGGCCTTCCTTTCAGGGTTCACCGGCTCAATGTCTTTGCCGGTTGAAACAGTCATGATCCTGCGAATGTTCCCGAAATCCGTCACTCCTATGGAAGTTATCCGAACCGCGGTTTCTTCTCTCGGGCACTGGGACCCGGATAGCGGTAATACCGGTCTGGATGCCTGCCTGCGCAAGGCCCAGCGTCTGACCCTGCGCATGCCGTTGCTCATTGCCGCCCATCAGCGTCTGCGGGAAGGAACTGAGCCGATAAAACCGGTTCCCGGGCAGGGCATTGCCTATAATTTTCTCTATACCCTGCAGGGCAAGGTGCCCGATCCAAAAATCGTCGAGGCCTTCGACATCGCCCTTATTCTGCATGCTGACCATGAATTGAACGCCTCCACTTTTGCAGCACGGGTGACCGCTGCAACCATGGCCGACATCTATTCCTGTGTCACCAGCGCCATCGGCGCCCTGAAAGGACCCCTGCATGGTGGCGCGAACATGGAGGTTATGCAGATGATCGAGGAGATCCGCAGCCCGGAAAACGCCGAGGCCTATATCCTCGAAAAACTCGAGAACAAAGTAAAGATCCCCGGTTTCGGGCATCGTGTCTATCGTTGTGAAGATCCGCGGGTGGGAATACTGAGGGGTTGTGCTGAATCCATCTCGGAACTGGTTGGAGAAGGCAAAAACTATGCAATCACACGAGAGATCGAGCGGGTTGTCATTGAAAAAACCAAGGTCTTCCCCAATGTCGATCTCTACACCGCTTCGCTTTATCATGCCATGGGCATCCCTACCGAGCTCTTTACCCCCATATTTGCCATCAGCAGAATCGTCGGTTGGACCTCGCATATTCTCGAGCAATGGTCGAATAATCGTCTTATCCGGCCCCGTGCCGAATACACCGGGCCGCATTCGCTGAACTATACCCCCATCGATCAACGATTGAGATAACGGTGAGTGAGAGAGGAGGCCTGAATGAGAGCAGGCGCTTGATTGAGCAAGAAACGTTTATGATTCAGCACGGTAAGAAAAATCAATTTGGGCCGACTGATTCGCATTCTCGGGTGAGTCGACAGGGCTACCTGGTTCACTGGAGCCGGGTTTCTTTCAACATGTGGAGTTGCAGATAAAAAACTATGTATCCATCGCACTTTGGAAACAATGCATTGTTTCCCCGTAAGCAGGACTTTGAGGTGGTCGTCAAGGATGAGGTGATCGGTCTGGGTGTAATCTCCCGCAGGGCCTTTGCCAAAGGTGAGGTGATTGCCGCCCTCTCTGGAGAGATCATTCATGATCTCCGGCAACACAGTTTGCAGATTGAACCGGATGTGCATCTCTATGACATGTATTTTTCCGGCTACTTTCTCCATTCCTGTTCGCCAAACGTCGAACTGGATATGAAGAATCTGCTGGTCTACGCCGTCAAAGATATTCAGTCAGATGAATATCTTTTTATGGATTATGCCCAGACAGAGGATGTGCTGTATAAACAGTTCCCCTGCGGTTGCGGCTCGGAGAACTGTCGTGGCTGGATAACCGGCAGGAAAGAGCAGGTGTCCGGCTGTGTCCCAGAGCTTATGGCTCACGCCCAGAATGAAAAAAATCTCGGGTGAGAACGGGAATGGAAAAGTGGTGGGAGAGAGACGATCTTACTTATAAAGACGGGCAATTACTGTTTGCCGGCCGTGTTGTTGAAGACTTAGCCCGGCAGTTCGGTAGCCCCTCTTTTTTTTACAGTGCCGACAGAATATCGGCGAATATCGGCAGATTGCATGCTGCCTTGAGTGATGCCGGTTTCGGCGGTGGCCTTCATGGTGTCAACTATGCCATGAAGGCCAACCGCTTTGCTCCTCTTTTGACGTATCTGAAGACGACCGGCCTCTGTACCATTGATGCATGTTCCCCGCAGGAGGTAGAGCATGCCATCAGTTGCGGTTTTAGCCCGGAAGAGATCAGCTTTACGGCCACGAGTCTATCGAACCGGGACTTCGAACGGCTGTCGAGACTTGACGGGCTGATCATGAACTGCGATTCTCTCTATGCCATCAGACAGTGGGGAGAGCGCGGTGCGGGACGGAATATAGGTATCCGTATCAACCCGGCGGTGGGTATCGGCCGGGCCCAAAATGAGCTGCTGCAGTATAGTGGTGGCAGGACCACCAAGTTCGGTATTTATCGGGAACAGTTCCACGAGGCGGTCGATCTGGCTGCTCAGTTTGGGTTGACCATCGAAAGGATCCATTTTCATACCGGTTGCGGCTATCTAACACCGCAACTGGCGGTATGGGAGAAGGTCGTGGAGGAGTGCCTCTGGTTTATTGACCAGCTTGATACGGTCAGGACTGTCAATGTCGGAGGCGGACTGGGAGTGCCGCATATTTTTCGGGATGAACCTCTTGATCTCGGACTTTGGGCTGGAATTCTCAGAAAGTATTTCCTGCCGCGAAATCTTAGGGTCGAGGTAGAGCCGGGCGATTATCTGGTCAAAGATGCAGGTCTGCTGGTCCTGACGGTCAACGCCATTGAGAAAAAAAAGGACACCATTTTTGTCGGTGTTGATGCCGGATTCAACCTCGCCGTGGAGCCGGCAGTCTATGGCCTGCCCTTCCAGCCGGTACCAGCGAGACGCAGACAGGGCGAGGAGGTCCAGGTCACTGTTGTCGGTAATATCAACGAGGCCCTGGATGTCTGGTATTCCGAGGTGTCGCTGACACCGCTGGTCTCTGCCGATTATCTGACCTTGATCAATGCCGGAGCTTACTCTTCCTCGATGGCCTCAAACCATTGCATGCGTGGGGAATTTAGGGAATTCCTCTTGCTTTAAATGATTTTTGTCGATGTTTGGTTTCCGATGTTTGAGAGATCACTGCGACATCCGGGTAGAATTTGAAATTTCAGCGGGAACTGTGAAGTGTTGCAGTTCCCGTTTTTGTTTTTTACAGTAGTATGCAATACATTTTCTCCACAGCATCTTCTTCTGACCACCCAACCCGCTCTCCGACAGATTTGAAGTTGTTCATGGCGAATCTGCACAGAGGTCTGTAAGGGATGCCGACTGAGGCACTTGATTAACGTAAATACTCTCTGCGCATCTGCAGGGAGAAGGTATGGGAAACACAGCAAGAGGGCATCTATGGGAAATTCGTTTAAGGAGCAGTTGCTTAAACTGGGCCTGGTTGACAAAAAACAGGTCAACCAAGTGAAAAAAGCGGAGCATCAGAAGAAAAAAGAAAAGGTCGGCAAGTCCCAGGAGATTGTCGATGAGAATAAACTTCTGGCTCAGCAGGCCGTTGCTGAAAAAAAAGAGCGGGAACGGTTGCGCAATCAGCAGCGCCAGGAGGAGCTGAGGAAAAAAGAAGAGGCGGAGCAGGTCAGGCAGATCATTGAGAGCAATCGACTGGCCAAAGATCCGAAGGGTGTCGCCTTCCGGTTTCCCGACAAAGGCAAAATCCAGAGGATCTTTGTCGCAAAAGATATGCTGGAAGACCTCAGCCGGGGGCATCTGGCCATTGTCCGTTCCAGTTTGTCCTACGAAATAGTCCCTGCTGCCGTCACAGAACGAATCGGTGCACTTGATCCGCGGGTCATTGTCCTGCATAACAGCACGAAAAAAGCCGGGGATCAGGACTTGGAAGATCCCTACGCCGGCTTTGAAGTGCCCGATGACCTGATGTGGTAAGGGAGAAGACCTATTTCGAACTTACCCTCGGCAGCAGACTGAACTGCAGCATATCCTTGCGGGCCTGGATATTGATGAACCTCATGGAGATGATCAGGGTTTTGCTGCCGGTTTTAGCAATCAGCGGCGCCATATTCTCCATGGAAATAGGGAATTCTCGTCCGTTCAGGAGAGAGATAAGGGCTTGGCCCAATTCTCCCTGACGAGCGTCCGTGCTGGCCTGCATTTTGTCAACAACCGGCCTGATATAGAGAATTTGCTTGGCGGCATCAAAGCGCATGTTGGCATTACAGTCAAAGTCCAGCTCAATCTCCCCGACCTTGAGATTTATCTGGTGACCGGCGAGTTCCGAGACGATCTGCAGATTGTTGCCGGCGATGTGCAGTCGGCAGGAGATGAGTTTGTCTCCGAGTTGCAGATTATTGATGCTGATGATCCTGATCGTGCCTCTCAGGCTTTTTGATTTTGCGTCGACATCAAGGGGCAGAACCGCCTGTACCGTCTTCGCCAGCACGCTTTCAGGGAGATTCAGGGTTATCGTTTCAGTGGTCTCGGCCAAGGCCTGGGTAGGCAGAAGCATGGTGAAAAGGATGAGTACGGCCTTGATGAAAGTGGTCATGATGTGTGTCCTTTAAGAGGTCGGTTGAAGAAGTATCGTGGTAGTATTAGCG